>NZ_JABFTW010000009.1:0-219203 GCF_021404355.1 Halomonas sp. MCCC 1A11062 | reverse complement strand
AAGGACAAGCGCAAGGCCGGCACACCTTCAACAACCATGAAATAACCCAGCGGGCCTAGGGGGTCACTTTTATTTCGGCGTTCTACGCCCAAAGGGGGTCACTTTTCAGTCGGCGTTGACAACTATGCGGGTATCGACCCCTATCAGCAACTCTGTGAGGATGCTGAGTTGGTTCAGCATCTGGATTCTCAGGACAAAAAATTCTACGAAACGAATGACTGGTGGTGGGATCACCAAAGGATACGCTTCCTGAGAAGTCAGTTAGGGCTCTCTGTGCTGTTGTTGGCTGTGCCAGTGCTGTATTTTTTCTTCTTGTTGGCTTTTCCGTTTTATTTGTCGATTTTAGTGGTGGAGCCGATCTTCGATTATAATGAGTTTCTTGGTATGCTAGCCATACTGCTAGTTTCAGGTGGTGGGTTTGTAGGTGCGATGATAATAGGTGCATATACCTGCCAGTCGGTAATGAATGGGATTGTCCGGTTAGTTGCTTTCTTGCTGACGCCTTTTCATAAAATCATCGTTCGCCGCGCTGATCGCTATATGGAAAAGCGATGCAGCGAATTCAATCGCCAGACGGGTATGATCAGCTTTGTTATGAAGGAGCACCATCAGCCCTTGGTAGTTCCCTTCGTCGAGCTTGATGGCTATGTGGAGCGTGTGGTGCAGCGTGGCGGTATCTTCTATCGGTTGATGTTCGTGCACCGCTATACCGGCAAGCAGTTCAACCAGACCTCACTCAGCACCATCGTCGATCACAAGCATGAGGTGCACGCCCTATGGGACATGCTGCAACGCTACATGGACGTGAGCCAGCCCATGCCCGATTTACCTCGCCTGGAGCCCTTCCGTCATCTCGACCCCACCACTGCCGAGCATGACCGCCAAACCGGCCGAAATCCACGCTACTGGCGAGATCTGGATCTGGAGGCCTGGAAGGCAGGCGAGGGCGCAGATCACCTCAAGGCGCAAATCGACTACCCCTGGTCCCGCCAGCGCTGCCAGCTCACCCCGCAGCTTGGCAAGGTGGAGATGTCGACCTACAAGGAACAGCTGAAGGCCGCGGTGGCATGAGGGGAGCCAGCTCCTTCTGCTATGGCCCCGGTGCTTACCGGCTTGGGGCCGTGACTTCTATACAGCTGCAAAAATGCTTGGTGGACTTCATGACGCCCAGCGATAGGGTTCGTCAACCCTGCTACCAGGGGATGTGAAATGGCCCGGCGATGGGTTGTCATTTCGTTGTTGCTTCTTCTGGCTGTTGGCTATGTTGTTGGCGGCAGCGGAATGTGGGATAGGGTTAGCAATGACTTCATGAAGGAAGATAAGCCCTATGGACCGGGCGATTTTCGTATACGTGACGGTCAGGTGCTTTCCATGAAGCTGACCAACCCTGAAATCACATTTAAGCCACGAGAGGAGCGAAGCGACCCAAACCGGGCTGAACCAAGCGAGCCTTGGATGATGGATGTAGGCGAGTTTGTCAATCGACGCTCAGTGCGTATCTTGGGCGGCAACCTGGAGGGCGAAATCACTAGGCGCTTCGAGGAACCTGCTCAGCGGGCCGATTGGTGGTTGGCGCCGGATTGGAGCACTCTCTATCTGACCACAGGCTGGTCAGATCGGGCTGCGGAATTACCACCTGGCCAAAGCTACCGTCCTGAGCTCACTCAGCTTTTCAAGTCCACTGACCAAGGCCAGGAATGGGAAAAGCTCCGCTGGCCTGAGGACCAGAACATTACCTTCCTGCGCTTTATCGATGCTCAGTGCGGCTATCTGATCGGCTGGGGGCCCAGAGTATGGCGCACGAGAGATGGCGGTGATCATTGGGATGAGCTGCCGGTGCCCGAAGGCTCCCGCAATCCGGAGAACCCTCGCCAGCAGTTCGACTTGGTAGCGCTTGGCCAGGACCACGTGCTGCGCATGGCGTTCTATGATCACGCCGCCGATGTCAGCCGCATCCACGCGCTGCCTTGGGGAGAGGATATTTCCGAGCAAGTTTTCACTATCCCCGGTCACGTCGTAATGGATATCGCTGCCAATACGGAAGGCAATGTCTACGTGCTGGCTACTCAAGGTGCTCCATACTTCTCGCTTCCCTCAGATGAGCGAGGCGCGCCTCGACCAAGCGTCGTATGGAGCTGGAATGGCGACACCTTGGATAAGCTGCACGAGTTTCCGCCCGAACTGAAGGGCTATGCACTGTATCTCACCCCTAGTGGGGGGCTCTTGTTCGACGGCGTCAATGAATCCACTCTGCTGGGTAATGATGTTGTCGCAGTGAGTTACGACGGGGGAGGCAGCTGGAAAATTCAAGATGAGGGGCGCAGTGCCCAGGGGGGGTATTACGACGTCCAAACCGGCACCCGTTGGCGAGTGACAGGATACTCGCTCTACCAACGAGAGATTCCCTGAGCGTGTGATAGCTATCTCACGGGCGACTTCCTCATTCTTGGCGAGCTTTGCGTTATTTCCTTTGGCTCGGGAAGACACCTGTTGTCTTCCTTGGCGGTAGCGTGGACAAGCCAGCCACTACGGTGATCTGCTTGAGCTCGCCTGGCATGCCTACGGCAGCGGCCTCGCCCATAAGCTAATGGAGAGTAGCTTAGCCTTAGCTACGACGGCACCAACCGTCTGGTACGGCTGACCCGCACCTGTGCCATGGAGCGACCGAAGGAGCCCGCTATCGCTAGGGCGCCCTCGGCCGGCTCAGCTTTGCACGGGATAATCCTATTCGGGTTGATATACAAATCATAAGGCACTTGTTCCATAACAGATTGTATAATGATTTTTGAAGTTTTGGAGGATGAGGACGGCACGGTACTGTCTACTGTGGAAAATATAGTCGAATTAAAAAATAAAGGGCTGCTTTCAAAGGTTATGAGGTGGCAATGATTAAACCCCATCATAAAATGGGGTGGGAGCCATATGAGCCCGAAAAGCTATGATTGTAAATGGGGTGGCTTGTCCGATGAGCCCCGTTAGATTGAGATATGCACCCCACAGGATAGGTAAATGAGGTCAAGTAAAGAGTATTGGGAAAGTCACTGGGTCGAAGCTCTTGCGATGCTTCCCTCTTATCTGTTTCTTGCGATTCTCATTTCCAAGCTCAATCTTCTATTATGGATTGCGGTGATATTTTTTGCACAATATGTTCTTAGAGGAGCTTACAGGTATGTCGTTATAGAGCGAATTTTTCTAGAGGGGATGGCAACTCGAATGCAAAGATCAATAATTTTTTTCTGCTCTCAGTTGCTTGTGTTAGGTGTTGGAGTTTTTATAGTCGGTTTTAGGTTTTGAGCCTTGGAGTCACAGATGGACACAGCGCTAAAAAATAGCAGCAACGCCATCGACGACCCCCTATCAAGGGTAGGTGTGTACAGATGAGAAAAATGCTAAGAATCACGATGGTTGTTGTGGGGCTTGTTGCTGGCGCTATATTTATTTCAGGGTTTTTGGTCTTTCAGCATCTATTTGATTTTAGCGCGCGTATAGTTGGAGATGTATGCATTGATCAAGTTTTTATGAGGGATGAATACAATTTTATAGGTTGCGGTAATGATAGACTTCTTGTGCCGAATGTTTCTGAGTGGATAGTTGGAGATGCTCTTCTCTATGGTATTGCTATGGACGCCGACAGAAATCGATATTTTATAATAAGCGTCGAAGATAGCTCGGTGATACTGTTCGAGTCCCGCCTGGAGTTTAGTCGTCGACTGGATAAGTTAGAGTTGCCATCCTACAGTATAAGTGATTCTGAAAATATGGCTCATTTGCTCTATGGGGCTGGAAGAAACAGAATTTTCCCTACAGAAGAAGGTTGTTGCGTTCCTTGGCGTCGTTAGGAAGGTAATATGCAGGTAGCATTCACTTGGAGTCAACCGCATGACGTTTCCAATGGAACGCCTTGGATAGGTTTACAGCCCCGCGCTATTATACTTTCTACAGATTGGTGCATTGCGTGATTTTTTAAAGATATTTGAATATTGGGTGATGGGGATATGAAATTCGACAGTTATTTTGATCTTTTGCTATTGCATCGGGTTTTTCTAGAAATAAAATTCACTGAAAACCCGCATGATCGTGATGTCACTGTGAGCCCCCAGGTGGCAAAAATATCTAATCAGATAGTTGATGAGATCATTGAGCTTTTGGAGAAAAGTGAGAATAAAAAAGAAGCAAATGGTTGGAGAGTGTGGAGAAGTTCTTTAAAAGATCGTGCGCGAGAGAAAGAAGTTATAAATAATAATATTGAGGCCCTCAGGGAGAGCAATGTTTGATATTCTATTTCTGAGGTGGAGAAACGAGAAATAATTAAAGAGCTTGCGGCTCCATTTCAAATATCTGACGACGAGGTTGATGAATTTTTAGCATGTCAGAGTCCCGGCTGATCAATTGTCCCGGTAAAACTCCGGGTGATTTTCCTTCATTTTTTATCTCTTGCAAAATTTGTAAATAAGGCGTTTGTTCGGGTGTGGTCGTATATAAAGGGGGCGGGCGTGTCAGCGGGTGAAGAAAATTGAGCGGTGGTAGGTATTCGGCTATATTTATTATGGTGGCGATTGTATCAACTCCGATAAATATATATATTTTTAATCATTGGCTGGCTGTTTTTCTAGCTATTTTGATTTTTGTCCCTATGCTTGGGGGTAGGCCGGGGTTGGAAAAAAGTTTAATAAATGCTATGTTTTTTGGTTTTTATACATCGGCCTTCATATCGCTCATCATATCGCTGCAGTATTACCACCCCTAGTTCGGTGCTATGGTTCAATGCGCAACATTTAAATGTGAGAGGGAGTGCCGGATGTGGGTGAGCTAAAGAAATTGGGCTGGTTTTACAGACTGCTTTGTGGTCTGATTTCTTCTTTTTGTCTTATAGCTCTTCTGGGATTCTTGCATTTGGACGTGATGAAGGGGTTCATGCTCATGTGTTGATCTTTGTTGCGGTTGTAGGGCTGTTGTCGTATATATCACTAGTTATTTTTTTGAAAGGTTATCCGCCAAGTTTCTTGAGGTGGACGGCGGGGAGAAAGTGAACTGTGTTGTAGAGGAGCGTAGAGGCAGTGGGATGCCGTGTGGGTGTGATGGTAATAATGCTAAGGGGGACTTTACATATCTCGTGCTTTTTATATGTGAATTTGAATGGTCTCGCGAGGAAGAAGTTAAGCCCGGTTTGTTTTTGATCAATTGGGTGGCCTGATGAAAGATAGATGTGGGAGTGCTACGTGAAGGCAAAGGTGCTTATTTTGATAATATTTTCTTTCTCTGTTGGTTGTATTGTTTCTCCACAAGTCTTTTCTGAAACCTTGGAGGAGGGAAAGGCAGCATACGAAGATGAGAAGTTTTCTACTGCGTTTCAGATTTTCCTCACCCTCGCTGAGGAAGGGAACAGTGAGGCTCAGAGCTTGCTGGGGGGAATGTATTTAAGAGGGCAGGGAGTAACCCAAGACTTTTTACGGGCAGCAGAGTGGTTTAGACGCTCCGCTGAGCTTGGAAATCCAGTTGCTCAGAATAATCTGGCATGGATGTACGAGGTAGGCAGGGGAGTAGAGAAAGATTACCAAGAGGCTATGAGATGGTACCGCCTTGCTGCTGGAGAAGGAATGGCTGGAGCACAGCAAAATTTAGGGCTGATGTTATTTTACGGTAGAGGGGTTGATGTTAATTATTCAGAAGCGGCGCAATGGTTTAGTTTGTCAGCAGAGCAAGGGCTGGCTAAATCAAAAGAATATCTTGGTAATATGTACTATTACGGTGCAGGAGTTGCGGCTGACTATGAAGAATCAGCTAGATGGTTTAGGTTAGCTGCAGAGCAGGGGGAAGTAATCTCACAATATCAGCTAGGTGTGCTGCATACGAATGGAGAGGGGGTGCCACAAGATGATGTCATTGCTGCAGAATGGTTTTACAAAGCTGCTGAGCAAGGTGATTATCATGCCCAGTACAACCTGGGCGCAATGTATGAGAATGGCCGGGGGGTGAGCCAGAATTACGAGGAGGCAGTCAAGTGGTACGCTTTGGCTGCTCAACAAGGTCTAAAAGAGGCTCAGGAAGTCTTATTTGAACTAGCGGAGAATGATATTGAGGCAGCTATAGGTGTTGTCAGTGAGAAATGAAAGAAATGGAAGTAACCATCAAAACCAACCGACTTGGTCCCATAGGCAGCCGCTATGGAGATCTTCCTGAACTCGCTTGGCATGCCTACGATAGCGTCTACTTGTATTGCTTCATCGCCCTCGGCCTAGGCATTGAGCTCACCTTGTCAACGTCAGTGAAGGTTGTCCGCTTTTGATCAGTGTCTTTTAGCGGAATAGATCCAGCTTGATACGCGTCCGAGACCCCGGATGCCTGATATACTAACTTGCAGGTGTGAATGATGAAAGATCTTTACCATGATCCGGTTTTTTATTTGAGAACACACAGTTGGGATCGGGGTCTCAGGGATCTAGATGCGTTTGAGAAGATTAAATCGTACGCAATGTCTGGTGAGCCGGAATTTATAGTGCTGGAAAGTTGGTACAAAGCCCTAGGGAAGGGGTGTGAGAAAGATGCGAGTTCATCTGTCGAAATGCTGAAGAACCCAGACGTGCAAGAAAATGCAAGATCATTATGTGCGGCCGGCCTGGGTTTTTTACGCGGATATTATGGTGTGGTGAGTGAAGAAGAGGCCTTGCTGTTTTTTAATAGGGCGGCGAGAATATGTCCTCGGAAGGGTAATTATTTAAAAGGTGTTTTGTATTACGATAATTTTTTGAAAGATAGAAGTGATGTGGTGTCTTTTGATAAAGCGGGTGCGTTTTTTAAAAAGGCTGCAAAGAGTGGGCATGCGACAAGTTTGAAAATGTATTTGTTTTGCTCCTCAAGACATCGCTCACTTAGGCTTATAAAATATATTTTTGTTTTTTTTAGTTATATAGCAAGTCGGCGAGATTTGGGTGGTCCAGAAAGGTGGTGGTGTTATCGCGACTTGGAAAGGTTTAGGCCTTCCACCGTTGAGTTTGCTGAAAACTGCGGCCATGCATTGGGTTATTACTCAAAAAGATAAAATTTATTGGATGTGGTTATGGTGGCATGTTTTCGCGAATAAAGCGTTGGTGCTTCGTAAATTAACTGCTAACGAGTTTTTCGGAAGTTGCCGTTTCGAGTGTTTAATATGGAGACAATGCATGGATGGGGTGATTGAGGGGCTTGTAAAGGCCTTCGTGCGAGCGGCTGTTTATGTCGTAGGGCAAATAATGTTTGAGGTGGTTTTTTATTATGTTGGTTGGCCATTTGTTAAGATAATGTCCTTGGGACGATACCCGAAAGGCCATACTCGGAATGGTTGGAAAATCGAGAGTCATGAGGGAGTATGGACCAGCTGCGTGGGAATAATGGTAATAGCGATCGGGATCGTGCTTTTCCTGTCACTGTAAGTTAAATGTGCGGACCAGTGTGTCGCACGTATCTGAAAAACATAGATGTTAAGGAAATGATGTGTTTATAAGTTTTTTCTTTGGCTCGCTGTGTCTTATTGGGCAGCATAGGTACGCTCTGTTGAAAGGCGCTGCCATGCCGTCAATTATCTATCTGATCCTTGAGTCCGTGGATTATGCCCTATCCATCGCTGGACCCTCATTCAGGGATGTCAAAACGCTGTTATATGTCCCTTTCTTGCTTGCCGAAATTGCAATTGTGGCAGTTGTTTCCATAAGCGCAATACGAATTGTGTTGCTGGATGAAAGGCCTAGATTTTTTCGATTCTCCAAGCGAGAGCTCAAGTATATTCTCTACTATATAGGTTTCTTACTTGCTTGGATAATACCAGGTTTACTTATTGGGGTGTCAACATCCCTTGTTTTCCACAGTCTATGGTTGGCTCCGATTCCTTTGGCTTTTTTTCTGGTGGCAATATTTTTCACGTTAAGATTGTCGTTAGTGCTTGTGGGTGTGGCGATTGACAGAAAAATTTCTTTGAGAGATTCCTATGCCATGACTCTTGGGCCCCAGTGGGCGCT
This sequence comes from Halomonas sp. MCCC 1A11062, assembly GCF_021404355.1. Classification (NCBI taxonomy): domain Bacteria; kingdom Pseudomonadati; phylum Pseudomonadota; class Gammaproteobacteria; order Oceanospirillales; family Halomonadaceae; genus Halomonas; species Halomonas sp. MCCC 1A11062. The sequence continues at coordinate 211,212 of NZ_JABFTW010000009.1, read as the reverse complement.
ATTTATTTCGCTTGCAATGTTCGGTGTTTTGTTTGTTGCTTTTTATTTTTTCTGGGGGCTTGCTATCGGCATGTTAGAGTCTGAATACTTTAATTCAATATCGTTTTTCCTGTTGTGGCCTCTTGGAGATATATTTACCTATGTGCTTATATCTGTTGTTCTGGCTAGCTTGTACTCTGCGGCTTATCAGTCAGGCGAAGGTGAAGCACATGAATTGCTGTAACTACGGACTGGGTGATGTAAATTACAATGTATAATTGAAGAATTTTCTGTGCACCCTCTATGGTTATAGTTTCAGGTTTTAGTTGTTCTGACGAGTTTGAGAGAATATAACGGGAGGCGGCGTGATGGAACTTCCAAAGTTTGCTACTCACTACTATTTACCTGAAATCGGCCCGTTTCGAAGCCTCTCGGAGCTATCGGCTGGCTCCGAAGATCCTGTTTTCCTGGATCTTCTGACTCGTCATGAACGCGATCCCGGCTATCGTCGGCGCTATGGCAGAAACTACATTGCAGTACGGCGCGAGGTTGAAGCTCGGCTACGTGAGCTATTCATTGCGCGAGGGGGAAAGCCGCGACGACGCCATCCCTTTTATCTGGTATTGGGTGAGTCGCCGTGGTTTCGTGATCTGAACGCTGATCACAGGGAGCTGAGAATTTCTTTCTCAGAGCTTGATCCAGAAGTGACCTCATTAACCTTCCCGGATAGCTTTGTTGCGCTAACCCGAGACGACAAACCGTACTACAACCAAGTATTTCTTCTCAGCGAAATCGACGAGCTCGTTGCTCGGTTCGGAGTCCCTGAAAATGATCAGCTGGTCCCTTATGAACGATATTGGGAAACCGAATTTGAGCTCTATATTGAAGTGCAGCTTTGGGATGTACCACCCATGAACGACGTCTAATTGTATAGTTACGGCACTCACCTGACACAAAGCCCCTGAGCCACCCACTTGGCTCAGGGGCTTTTCGTTTCTATCACCTGATCACTTCGCCGCCAGCGCCACGCCCACCTTGGAGCGGTTCGGTCGGCCGATGGTCTGGGTGATCCAGGTGCCGGTTTCGGCGAGTTTGTCGAGGTCGATGCCGGTTTCGATACCTAGGCCGTTGAGCAGGTAGACCACGTCTTCACTGGCCACGTTGCCGGAGGCACCCTTGGCGTAGGGGCAGCCGCCGAGGCCGGCGACGGAGCTGTCCACCACACTGATGCCTTCTTCCAGTACGGCGTAGAGGTTGGCCAGCGCCTGGCCGTAGGTGTCGTGGAAGTGGGCGGCGAGCTTTTCCATGGGGATGTCGCGGCTCACGGCTTCGATCATGCGCTTGGCGGCGAGCGGGGTGCCGACGCCGATGGTGTCGCCGAGCGAGACTTCGTAGCAGCCCATATCGAACAGCGCCTTGCTCACCTCGGCCACCTTGGCCGGGGCGATCTCGCCTTCGTAGGGGCAACCGAGCACGCAGGAGACGTAGCCGCGCACGCGCACGTTGGCCTCTCTGGCTCGCTCCAGCACGGGGGCGAAGCGCTCCAGAGATTCGGCGACGGAGCAGTTGATGTTCTTCTGCGAGAAGGCTTCACTGGCTGCGCCGAATACCGCTACTTCTTCCACGCCACACTCAAGCGCTGCTTCTAGTCCCTTGAGGTTGGGGGTGAGGGCGGCGTAGGTCACGCCTTGGCGGCGCTTGAGGCCGGTCATCACTTCACGATGGTCGGCCATCTGCGGCACCCACTTGGGCGAGACGAAGCTGGCCGCTTCGATGTAGCCGATGCCGGCAGCGCCCAGGCGGTCGATCAGTTCCAGCTTGGTGGCCGTGTCGATCGGGTTGGGCTCGTTTTGCAGCCCATCGCGGGGGCCGACCTCGACCAGGCGCACGCGCTTGGGAAATGCCATTTGTAAACTCCTTCCTGTTCACGGCCATGGTCATGATCCGCGGCTGATCCGTGGACAGGGCTATGCGGAGGCGCTGTAAATCCTTCCCTGGACGCTACATTTGCCATCCATGGCAAATGACCTCCGCTTCGCCCTGTCCCCGGCGCCGCTTAGCTTGGCGCTTCCGATATCTTTCTTAGCTTACTCGACCGGGGCGAATTCCAGCAGCACGTCTCCCTGGCCCACCGTATCGCCGGCGTTGAAGTGGAAGCTCTCCACGTGGCCGTCGGCGGGGGCGGTCATGGTGTGTTCCATCTTCATGGCTTCCATCACCATCAGCGGCATGCCTTTCTCCACCTTCTGACCGGCTTCCACCAGCAGCGCGACCACGGTGCCGTGCATCGGCGCGGTGAGGGTCGATTCGGCTTCGTGGTGGCCGTGGTCGATGGCGTCGATGCGGCGCCAGAACAGGCGAGTTTCGCCGCGCGGGTCGACCATCACGACGACGTTACCGTCGCGCCGTGCCTGCAGGCGGCGGCGGTGCCCGTTGAGGGTGACGGCCACGGCGTCGCCTTCCAGGTGCTGCAGGCGGGCGGTAAGGGTCTCGCCGCCGATGGTCAGATCCCACGGGTCGGCGCCGCTGGCACGGGTGCCTTCCACGACAACAACGCTCTCTTCATCCTGCACGTGGGCAGGGTCGCACAGCGAGATACGGATAGTGTGCGGTGCGTTGAGACGGAAGCCGTCGTGGCGGTCCCAGGGGGAGTCGCTCTCGCACTCACGGGCCAGTTGGTTGAGGCCGATCAGCGCGGCGCCGGCGTACTCTTCGATGCTGTACTGCTTGGGGGCAAAGAGGGTAGCTTCGTTCTTCTCGATGAAGCGGGTATCCAGCTCCACGTTGCGAAACGCCGGGTGGGTGGCCAGGCGCTGCAGGAAGGCGCGGTTGGTCACTACGCCCTGTACGTCGAGCGCCGCCAGTGCGCGGTTGAGGGTGGATAGGGCCTGGTCGCGGTCGTCGCCGTGAACGATCAGCTTGGCCAGCATGGGATCGTAGTGCATGGAGACTACGTCGCCGGTTTCCACGCCGCTGTCCAGGCGCACCTGGCGCGGGTCGAGGCCGGCACCCTTGAGGTCCATGGCGAAGCGCTCGAGCTTGCCGGTGGCGGGCAGGAAGTCCTGCTCCGGGTCTTCGGCGTAGAGGCGCGCCTCGAAGCTGTGGCCGGTGATGGTCAGCTCGTCCTGCTGGAGCGGAAGGGCTTCGCCCATGGCCACGCGCAGCTGCCACTCGACCAGGTCCTGGCCGGTGATCATCTCGGTGACGGGGTGCTCCACCTGCAGGCGGGTGTTCATCTCCATGAAGTAGAACGAGCCGTCCTGACCTTGTGAAAAGTCGAGTAGGAACTCGACGGTGCCGGCGCCTACGTAGCCGATCTCCTTGGCGGCGCGCACGGCGGCTTCGCCCATCTCGCGGCGCAGCTCGGCGGTCATGCCGGGGGCAGGGGCTTCTTCGAGCACCTTCTGGTGGCGGCGCTGCACCGAGCAGTCGCGCTCGAACAGGTAGACGCCATTGCCGTGGCTATCGCAGAACACCTGCACTTCGACGTGACGCGGCTGGGTCAGGTACTTCTCGATCAGCATGCGGGTGTCGCCGAAGGCGGCCTGGGACTCACGCCGGCAGCCGTCCAGCGCGGCCTGGAACTGCTCAGGGGCTTCGACCACGCGCATCCCTTTGCCGCCACCGCCGGCGCTGGCCTTGAGCAGCACCGGGTAGCCGATCTTGTCGGCTTCGGACTTGAGCAGGGCGTCGTCCTGGTCGTCGCCGTGGTAGCCCGGTACCAGCGGCACGCCGGCGTTGGCCATGCGCGCCTTGGCGGCGGACTTGTCGCCCATGGCGGCGATCGCCGAGGCGGGCGGGCCGACGAAGGTGATGCCGGCGGCGTCCAGTGCTTGAACGAAGGCGCCGTTCTCGGAGAGGAAGCCGTAGCCGGGGTGAATGGCGCCGGCGCCGGTGAGCTTGGCGGCTTCGACGACCGCTTCCACCTTGAGGTAGCTCTCGCGGGCGGCGGCCGGGCCCAGGCGCACGGCCTCGTCGGCCTCGCGCACGTGGCGGGCGTTGGCGTCGGCGTCGGAGTACACCGCTACGGTGCGCAGGCCCATGGCGCGGGCGGTGCGCATCACGCGACAGGCAATCTCGCCGCGGTTGGCCACCAACAGGGTGTCGAAGGGCGTGGTGCGGGAATCGTTCTGGCTCATGAGCTGCGCTCCGAGGAATTCGTGTTGTCGTCGGCCCAGGCGGGGCGGCGCTTCTCGAAGAAGCTGGTCAGGCCTTCCTGACCTTCAGCGCTCACGCGCAGCTCACTGATCACGCGGCAGGTGTGCTCGCGGGTGGCCTTGCTGTCGGAGTCGCGGGCCACTTCGGCCAGCAGCGCCTTGGTGGCACGCTGGGCCTGGGGCGAGCCGGCCAGCAGGGTGGCGATCATCTCTTCGACAGCCTCGTCGATGTGGTCGTGGCCGACGATCTGGTGGGCCAGGCCCAGCTCCAGCGCCTGGTCGGCGTCGATCACCTCGGCGGTGAGGGCGTAGCGGCGCATCTGGCGCGAGCCCAGGGCGCGCTGCACGTAGGGGCTGATCACCGCCGGGGAGAGGCCGATCTTGACCTCGGAGAGGCAGAACTTGGCCTTCTCGCTGGCGATCACCACGTCGCAGCAGGCGGCCAGACCCACGGCACCACCGAAGGCGGCGCCCTGCACGCTGCATACGGTGGGGCAAGGGAGGGTATCCAGGCCGTGCATCAGCTGCGAGAGCTTGCGCGAATCGGCCAGGTTGCCCTCGAAGTCGTACTCCACCATGCGCTTCATCCAGTTCAGGTCAGCACCGGCGGAGAAGCTCTTACCCTCGGAGCCCAGCACCACCACGCGCACCTCGCCGTGGCGGGCGGCATCGTGGAGCTTGGCGAGGTGTTCGTTGAGCTCGGCGATCAGGCTGTCGTCGAAGGCGTTGTGCACCTCGGGGCGATTCAGCGTCAGCCGCGCGACGCCACGCTCGTCTATCTGCAGTTCGGTATAAGTCTGTGTCATGGCGACCTCACATCCGGAATACGCCGAACTTGGTGTCTTCCACCTCGGCGTTCATGGCCGCGGCAAGCGAGAGTCCCAGCACGTCGCGGGTCTGGGCCGGGTCGATCACGCCGTCGTCCCACAGCCGGGCGCTGGCGTAGTAGGGGTGGCCCTGGTGCTCGTACTGCTCGCGAGTAGGCTGCTTGAAGGCCTCTTCCTCCTCCTTGCTCCACTCGCGGCCTTCACGCTCGTACTGCTCGCGCTTGACCTGGGCCAGCACGCCGGCGGCCTGTTCGCCGCCCATCACCGAGATGCGCGCGTTGGGCCACATGAACAGCAGGTTGGGGTCATAGGCGCGGCCGCACATGCCGTAGTTGCCGGCGCCAAAGCTGCCGCCGATCAGCACGGTAAATTTGGGGACCTTGGCGCAGGCCACGGCGGTGACGAGCTTGGCGCCGTGCTTGGCGATGCCTTCGTGCTCATACTTGGAGCCGACCATGAAGCCGGTGATGTTCTGCAGGAACACCAGCGGAATCTTGCGCTGGGCGCACAGCTCGATGAAGTGGGCTCCCTTCACCGCGGATTCGGAGAACAGCACGCCGTTGTTGGCGACGATGCCCACCGGGTAGCCGTGAATATGGGCGAAGCCGGTGACCAGGGTGTCGCCGTAGTAGCGCTTGAACTCGTCGAAGTCAGAGTCGTCGACGATGCGGCCGATCACTTCGCGCACGTCGAACGGCTTCTTGAGATCGGTGCCGACGATGCCGTAGATCTCGCTGGGATCGAGCCGCGGGGGCCTCGGCTCCTGCATCTTGAGCTGGCCGCGCTTCTGCCAGTTCAGGCGCGACACGCAGGCGCGGGCGAGCTGCAGGGCATGGGCGTCGTTCTCGGCGTAGTGGTCGGCCACGCCGCTCTTCTTGGCGTGCACGTCGGCGCCGCCCAGGTCCTCGGCGCTGATGGTCTCGCCGGTGGCGGCCTTCACCAGCGGCGGGCCGCCGAGGAAGATGGTGCCCTGCTGCTTGACGATGATCGACTCGTCGGCCATGGCCGGCACGTAGGCGCCGCCGGCGGTGCAGGAGCCCATCACCACGGCGATCTGCGGGATGCCCTCGGCGGAGAGGGTGGCCTGATTGTAGAAGATGCGCCCGAAGTGCTCGCGGTCGGGGAACACTTCGTCCTGACGGGGCAGGAAGGCGCCGCCGGAGTCGACCAGGTAGATGCACGGAAGGCGATGCTTGCGGGCGATCTCCTGGGCGCGGATGTGCTTCTTCACCGTCAGCGGGTAGTAGGTGCCGCCCTTGACGGTGGCGTCGTTGGCGACGATCACGCACTCAACGCCACTCACGCGACCGATACCGGTGACCACGCCGGCGGCGGGCACCTCGCTCTCGTACACCTCATGGGCGGCCAGCGCTGAGAACTCGAGGAACGGCGAGCCTTCGTCGATCAGGTGGTCGATGCGGTCGCGCACGAACAGCTTGCCGCGGCTCTCGTGGCGGGTGCGGGCCTTCTCGCCGCCGCCCTGGCTGATCGCCGCGGTCAGCTCACGCAGCTTCATGACCTCGTGGCGCATGGCCTTGTCGTTGGCCTGGAAGCCGTCGCTGCGCGGATTGACTTGGGTGTTCAGGATGGCCATCTATCGGCTCCCTTGCTCAATGTGTGTTCACGAAGGTGCGAGCTAGCGCAGCCATTTTCATTTTGATTCGTTGAACAACTCACGGCCGATCAGCATACGACGGATCTCACTGGTTCCGGCGCCGATCTCGTAGAGCTTGGCGTCGCGCAGCAGGCGCCCGGTGGGGTACTCGTTGATGTAGCCGTTTCCGCCCAGCAGCTGAATGGCGTCCAGCGCCACCTGGGTGGCCTTCTCGGCACAGTAGAGGATCACGCCCGCGGCGTCCTTACGGGAAGTCTGGCCGCGGTCGCAGGCGGCCGCCACCGCATAGAGGTAGGCGCGACAGGCGTTCAGCGTGGTGTACATGTCGGCGATCTTGCCCTGCACCAGCTGGAACTCGCCGATCGACTGGTCGAACTGCTTACGCTCGTGGACGTAGGGCACCACGATGTCCATGGCCGCCTGCATGATGCCGATGGGGCCGGCGGCGAGCACGGTGCGCTCGTAGTCCAGGCCGCTCATCAGCACGCGCACACCCTTGCCTTCCTCGCCCAGGATATTCTCGGTAGGCACTTCACAGTCCTGGAACACCAGCTCGCAGGTGTTGGAGCCGCGCATGCCCAGCTTGTCGAGCTTCTGGGCGGTGGAGAAGCCGGGCATGCCTTTCTCGATGATGAAGGCGGTGATGCCCTTGGAGCCGGCGTCCGGGTCGGTCTTGGCGTAGACCACCAGCACGTCGGCGTCGGGGCCGTTGGTGATCCACATCTTGTTGCCGTTGAGGACGTACTTGTCACCCTCCTGGCGCGCGCGCAGCTTCATCGAGACCACATCGGAACCGGCGCCCGGCTCGGACATGGCCAGTGCGCCGATGTGCTCGCCGCTGATCAGCTTGGGCAGGTACTTGGCCTTCTGCTCGGCGTTGGCGTTGATCTTGAGCTGGTTCACACACAGGTTGGAGTGCGCGCCGTAGGAGAGACCCACCGAGGCGCTGGCGCGGGAGATCTCTTCCATGGCGATGCAGTGCGCCAGGTAGCCCATGCCGGTGCCGCCATCCTCTTCCGGCACGGTGATGCCGAGCAGGCCCATGTCGCCGAACTTCTGCCACAGGTCGTTGGGGAACTCGTTCTTCTCGTCGATCTCGGCGGCGCGCGGGGCGATCTCGTCACGGGCGAAGGCGTTCACCTGATCGCGCAGCATGTTGAGTTCGTCGTCGAGGCCGAAGTCGAGGGGCTTGTAGGCGGTCAGCATGGCGGAACTCCCTGATGGTTGTGTCGTAGCTGGTGTTTCTGTCGCTAGCGCAGCTGTGCGTCAGGTGCGAAGCTGTCGGGTTGTGCGAACCGCGCAGGCGCAGCTCGCATGGCTATTCACGAATGTTACTAGACTAGGCGAGGTTTACGTTAACGTAAAGTGCAGCTTTGGGGCGTTCTACGAATGTCGAAGAGGCGAGGACATGGAAGAAGAAGGTAGGGAGAACAGCGAACGCCACCGGGGCTGCCGGTGGCGTAGAGGCTGAGGGGTAACTCAGTTACCCAACCACATGGCCAACTGATAGTAGATGGGGATACCCACGATCACGTTGAGCGGGAAGGTGAAGCCGAGCGCCGCGAGCATGGCCAGGCCGATGTTGGCCTGGGGTATCGCCGTTCGCATGGCCGCCGGAGCGGCAATGTACGAGGCACTGGCGGCTAGCGCCGTGAGAATCATCAGCGAGCCCATGGGCAGGCCCAGCATCAGGCCGACGCCAAGGCCGGCCATGGCCAGAACGAACGGGGCCACCAGGGCGAAGGTGAGCAAACGCCAGTGGTACCAGGGAATGGGACGCAGGGTTTCCGCCGCGGTGAGGCCCATCTGCAGCAGGAACAGGGCGAGCACGGCGTGGAAGGCGCCCATGAACAGCTCGGTCACGGCCGCACCTTCCCGCGGACCGTACATGGCGCCGATTACCGCGCCGCCCGCCAGCAGAATGACGCCGCGGTTGGTCAGGGTCTCGTGCCAGATGCCCTGGAACGCCTCACCCGCTTCCTTGCCGGCATGGCGCCGGTAAAGCGCGATGGCCACCATGATCGCCGGCAGCTCCATCATCACCAGGTAGAGGGTGACTTCGGCGCCGATGGGCAGGGCGCGGCTTTCGGCAAAGGCTAGTGCCACGGCGAAGGTACCGGCACTCACCGAGCCGTAGTGAGCGGCGATACTGGCGCTGTCGGCGGGAGAGAGACGTACGAAGCGGCGCAGGATGGGCATCAGCGCCAGCGGAATCAGGGCGCCGAGGGCGGCGACCGAGAGCAGCTCGGGGATCAGCGACCAGCGCAGGTTGCCGTACAGTGCCATGCCGCCCTTGAGGCCGATGGTCAGCATCAGCAGCAGGCTCAGCGTGTCGTAGGCGGCCTTGGGAATGTTCAGGTCCGATTTGACCACCCCGGCGAGCAGGCCGAGCAGGAAGAACATGACGACGATGTCAGGCATATCTCTCTCTTCTTCTGTAACCGCAAATGGCAGAGTAGTCGCGGATTGTGCGCAGCGCCTGATATTGATTCCAATAGAATCTTGGTGAGATTACTATAGGTAATTATCTATAGGACGCGCTGCGGGGCCGCGCCATGAACGTTCGTCACCTTACCTTCCGCCTGCTTCAGGTTTATGTCGTGGTGGTGCGAAGCGGCTCGGTCAGCGAGGCGGCGCGTCAGCTCCACCTGACTCAGCCCACCGTTTCCCAGCAGCTCAAGCGCTTGAGCGAAGCGGTAGGGGAGCCGTTGCTGCATATGCGCCGCGGGCGCCTGTTGCCCACCGAGGCAGGGCGGGAGCTCTACCGCGCCAGTCGTGAGGTGCTCGGCCGCTTCGACGATTATCAGGACTACCTCGAGGCGCTGCGAGGCGGGGAGCGGGGCCGCTTCAGCATCGCCCTGGTCAACACCGCCCAGTACGTGCTGCCACGTTTGCTTGGCCCCTATAGCCAGGCATTTCCCGACGTCGACGTTACCCTGCACATCGGCAACCGCCGTCAGGTGCTCACACGCTTCGAGCGCCAGGACGACGATCTCTACGTGTTCAGCCACCCTCCTTCCCTGGTGCATGCCCTGGCCGGTCGCTTTCTGCGTAATCCGCTGGTGGTGGTGGCACCACAGGGGCACCCCCTGGCAAAGCGGGAGGCAATCGCCATGAACGAGCTGCTGGGAGAGCGCTTCCTGTTGCGCGAACCGGGCTCGGCCACGCGCATGATGTTCGAGAGCTGGCTGCAGGAGCACGGACTGTCGCTGGGGCCGACTTTGCAGATGGCCAGTAACGAGGCGATTCGTGTGGGAGTTGCCGCCGGCATGGGCCTGGCCGTGCTATCCGAGCACGTGCTGCCGCCGGAGCACCCGGACATCGCGATCCTGCCGGTCACCGATTTTCCCATCGAGAGCCACTGGCAGTTCATCGTACGCCGCGACCGCCGTCTGCCCCACGCTGCGCAGGGCTTTCTGCGCTTTGCCTCGGGACATCTCGGCGAGTGCGTGCAGCCGCGTTTCCTGGCCAATGAGCTGGCAAGGCTCCTGGCGGATCTCGAACAATAAGTGTTGGTGAAAAGGAGATTAGACATTGGTCGAGTCTGGTTGCCATGCAAGGTTGGTGACAGGTTGGCCCTCTAGAGTTGGCGATGCCGGGGCGAGGCTCCGCAATAAACCAACAATGAGGATGTACACGCCATGTTTGAAGGAATTTCACAGACCGGTCGGAAGGTGCTCATGACCGGCACTCTGGCAGCCGTGCTGGCTTCACTGACGATGACGGCCCCCGTCGCGGCGGACGATTACCCGGATCGCCCCCTCGATATGGTGGTGGGCTTCGGTACCGGCGGCAGCGCCGACCGCATGGCGCGCGCCATGTCCAACTTCCTGGCCGAGGAACTCGAGACGCCCGTGCGCGTGACCAACCGCCCGGGAGCGGGCACTCAGGTTTCCGCCAACTACATTCTGTCGCGGCCGGACGACGGCTACACCCTCTACGCTTCCACCTTTGCGCCGTACCTGACCAACACCATCCTGACCGGTGGGGCGTCCTACGCCATCGACGACTTCTCTTTCGTCAACTTCCAGTGGTTCGATCTCGACCTGATCGCCGCCAACAAGGACAGCGGCTTCGAGGACCTGCCTTCGCTGCTGGAGGAAATCCGCGATAACCCCGGCCAGGTGCGCGGCTCGGTGGTGCAGGGCTCGGCGGGCCATCTGATGGTTCGGCTGCTGCTCGATGAAGCGGGCATTCCCCAGGACAACCTCAATCTGGTCACCTACAACAGCGGTGGTGAGGCGCGTTCCGCGGTGGCCGGCGGCCAGGTGCATTTCACCTCCATCAGTGCCGAGGGTAGCGAGGGCATCCGTGAGTTCCTCACGCCGCTGGCCGTCGTCAACGACGAGCGCATCGACCAGTGGGACGCTCCGCCCATCAACGAGGCGCTCGAGCCGATGGGCCTCGAAGTGCCGGTGCTGCAGGGCTCGATGCGCGGCTTCGCCGTCAGCAGCGAAATGGAGCGCCAGTATCCCGAGCGCTTCGAGGCTCTCTCCGAGGCGATCCAGAACACCCTGGCGCGCAAGGATGTCCAGGATCATCTCTCCGCCAACGACATCGGCGGTGTCTGGGTCGGCCCCGAGCGCGCCAACGAGCTGATGCAGACCAACTACGAAGTCTTCGAGAAGTACGCTCATCTGCTGAAGTGATCCCTGCCGCATGACGCGGCCCCGGCCAACCATGGTCGGGGCCGCCTGGAGTCGTCTCATGACCACCCATAAACGCGACTATGGGGACCTGCTGGTCCTCATGGCTCTGGCCGGCTTTACCCTGTGGTACCTGATGGATGCCATTCGGGTCTCGTCGGCCATACAGAATCTCTTGCTGATCCTGCCCTTGTCTCTCGTGGTGCTGGCCATCGTGCTGCTGGAGGTCGCCATTCGCCTGAAGCAGGGCACCCTGCTCACCCGTCCGGATGACGGCGGGGAGCCGCTGCATCGCACGCTGCCGGTGGTGGGGCTGTTCGCCGCCTATGTCATTTCGCTGGAAACCCTGGGCTTCGATGTGGCCACGGTGCTGTTCGTTGCCCTGTTCCTGCTGCTCAAGGGCGAGCGCAACTGGCTGCTGCTGGGTGGCTACAGCCTGGCCTTCGGCTTCGGCACGGCGTTCTTCTTCGCCGAGATGCTGCCTTATCCCATGCACATGCTGGTCCTGCCGGACTGAGGGGGCGACACCATGATCGATTTAGCTGCGGTAGAGCAGGCGCTGGCGCTGCTCTTCACCAATTTCAGCCCCTGGATGGTGGTCGTTCCAGGCATCATCATCGGCCTGATCTTCGGGGCCACGCCGGGCCTGCAGATCTCCATGGCCATGGCGATCTTCCTGCCCATGACGCTGTACATGGATTTCGTGCAGGCCATGCTCTTCCTCACGGCCATCTTCACCGGTGGCTCCTTCGGCAGTGGCATTCCGGCCATTCTGATGAACATACCCGGGACCTCCTCGGCCATTGCCACCGCCTTCGACGGTTATCCCATGGCGCGCCAGGGCAAGCACAACCAGGCGCTGGGCGTGGCGCTGGCCTCGTCGGTCATCGGCGTGCTGATGGGCTACCTGATCCTGTTCCTGATGATCCAGCCCCTTTCCTTCATGGTGCTGAAGCTGGGGCCGGCGGAGATGTTCGCCGTCATCCTGTGGGGCATGACGCTGATCGCCACCCTGCGGGGCGAGCATATGCTGAAGGGGTTGATGGCCGGTTTCGTCGGCATGCTGGTGGGCACCATCGGCTTCAACGAGCTGGGCATGGCCAGGGGTACCATGGGGCAGACCTTCCTGCTCGACGGGGTGCCGGTCATCCCCGCGATGATGGGCATGTTCGCGGCCTCGGAGCTGTTCAAGCTCGCCAACAAGGGCTATATCGTCGAGTCGGAAGCCTCGCGCAAGGTCAAGATCTCGGAAATCTTCCAGGGCTTCAAGATGGCCGTGACGTACCCCTGGGTATTGATCCGGGGTGGCTTCATCGGCGTGTTCGTCGGCGCCGTGCCAGGGGTGGGGTCGTCGGTGTCCAACCTGCTCTCCTATGTGGAGACCCAGCGCCGCGACAAGGACCCGAGCTCGTTCGGCAAGGGCAATCCCAAGGGCGTGGTGGCCTCCGAGTCGGCCAACAGCACCTCCGAGGCGGGGTCCATGGCGACTCTGCTGGCGCTGGGCATTCCCGGCGGGGGCGCCACGGCGGTGATGCTGGCGGCCTTCGCCATGCACAACATCACCGGCGGGCCGCAGTTCATCCGCCAGCAGACGGATGTGGTCTACGCCATCATCTTCGCCAACTTCGCTCAGGTGTTCCTGCTGATGGTGATCGGGCTGATGTTCATCCCGCTGCTGGCCAACATCGTCAAGGTGCCGATGCGCTACCTGATTCCCTCGGTGCTGGTGCTGGCGGTGATGGGCTCCTTCGGTCTGACCGGCAACATGACCGGGCCCGCCACGGTACTGATCTTCGCGGTGGTCGGCTGGCTGCTGCGCCATTACGGCTATTCGGTGCCTGCCGCCGTGATCGGCATGCTGCTGGGGGCCATGGCCGAGAAGTCCCTGCTGCACTCCTACCAGATCAGCGGTGGCAACCTGGCCTACGTGCTGGAGAGGCCGGTGACACTGGTCATTCTGGCCTTGCTGCTCATCTCGCTGTTCGGTCAGCACCTGGTGAACTGGTTCCGGCGGCGCCGCCAGCCGCTCGGCGCCTGAGCGATGGTGCTGCGTACCGTTTCGACATTGTCGATCGGGGCTCTGGGTGGCGCTATCGCCACCCTGGTCTCGTTGCCCATGGCCTGGATGCTGGGGCCGCTGTTCGCGGTGCTGATCGCTTCATTGGCCGGCGTAAGGGCGGGCATCGACAAGCGGCTGCATCGCGGTTCCATCGCCATGCTGGGGCTGTTCATCGGTAACCGCATCGAGCTGGGCGAGCTGTCGCACCTGCTGGAGTGGTATCCCAGCGTGCTGGCCATGCTGGCGTACATGGGCTTGATGCTGGCCGGGGGGGCCTGGTTGTTCTCCACCAGCGGAATGAGCCGGCTGAGCGCGGTGTTCTGCTCCTTCCCGGGCAGCATGAATGCCACGGTGATCCTGGCCGAGCGGCTGGGCGTGGACATCCGCTGGATTGCCATCACCCACGCCATGCGCCTGGTCATCGTGGTGGCGTCGGCGGCCTTCATGGCCAGCTACCTGGCCGGTGGCATTGCACTGGGCGAGGGCAACGGCGTGAGTTGGGCGGGCGTCTCGCTGCTGTTGCTGGCACCCGCTTCCTGGTGGCTCGGCCGGCTGCTGCGCTTTCCGCTGCCGGAGTTCCTGGGGCCCATGGCCGTGGGGGTGGTGCTGGCGACGTTGGGACATGGGGTGGCGCTACCCGATGTGCTGCTGGTGGCGACCTTTCTGGTGCTGGGCAGCTCGGTGGGGGCGCGTTTCGCCGGCACGCCTTGGCAGCGGGTCGTCCAGGTCGGGCGCTACGGGCTGCTGTTCGGACTCTATGCCGTGCTGATGGCAGTGGCCACCGCCTGGCTGCTGGCGAGCTTCACGGCGCACTCCTTCACGGCGGCGCTGCTGGCGCTGTTGCCGGGCGGAGTCGGGGAGATGGCGGTGATCGCGGTGGCGCTGGACGTCGACCCGCTCTACGTGGTGTCGCACCACGTGCTGCGCCTGCTGCTGTTGATTCTGGCCACGCCGGCAATCATTTCGCTGGGCCGGCGGCTGTCCAACAAGGCCTAGGCTGAGGGAAAGGTCACCGTCACCGTTAACCCTTGCCCCGCTGGGCTGTCGAGTTCCAGCGTGGCGCCGTGGGCGCGGGCGATCTCGTCGACGATGGCGAGACCAAGCCCACTGCCTGGCGTTTCGGGGCTGGCACGGTAGAAGCGCTCGGTCAGTCTGGCCAGCTGCTCCGGACTCACGCCGACCCCATCGTCGCTGACTCGCAGCTGCACCGTTTCCTCGCTGCGGGAAACCCGTACATAGATGGTGCCGCGATAAGGCTGGGCGCCGCCGGCATGCTGGCTGGCGTTCTCGACCAGGTTCTGGATCAGCCAGCGCAGCATTACGCTGTCCGCCATGACCAGGCAGTCGCTCTCCCGTTCGCAGAACTCGAGCTCCTGACCGCGCTGGTAGATCCGTGAAATCGACTCGGCGCATGCTACCCGGCTCAGTTCGGCGAGGTCGGCAATGGCCATGGCGGAAGTGTCCACCAGTTCGTGGCGCGCCTTGGCCAGGGTGAGCAGCTGCTGAACCGTGTAGCCGGCGCTCTCGGCGATACGCCCGATCTCCTCCAGGCTGCTCCTGGCTCGTGGGTCGATGGACTGGCGGGAGGTGAGCTCCGCCAGGGCGCGAATCTCCGAAATGGGCGTGCGCAACTGGTGAGATACATCGGCATTGAACTGCTGGGTGTTGTGAATGCTCTGGCGCATTCGCATCATCAGGCCATTGATACTGGCGACGAGCGTCGAGACTTCCCTCGGCACTTCGGCTTCGATCGGCTCGAGGTCGTTCTGCGAACGGCGGCGCAGCGAGCGGCTGATCGAGCGCAGCGGGGCCAGGCCGCGATGAATGGCCAGCAGGGCGATGGTCACGGCCAGCAGGCCGCCGATGGCGATCAGTACCGAGAGCGTGAGCAGAAACTCGTTGATCATGTTCTGCCTGGCTTCGGTCGATTCGGCCACGATCACTTCGATCTGGCCGCTGTGGGTGGAGCGCACCACGGGGAAGGTAGTGGCCACGGCACGCAGCGTATTGCCGGCGTAGCGGGTGTCGTAGAACAGCGGCTCGTCGAGGTCGCCGGGCGGGTCTTCCAGACCGTCGAAGCCCGCCAACATGCGGCCCTCGGCATCGCGTATCCGATAGAAGATCTTGCCGTCGCCGCGGCTGCCCAGGGTGCTGATGCTGAAGTAATGCATGTTGATGCGCAGCTCGCCGTCCACCGAATAGATACGCCGCTCCAGACGCTCCGCGGCATTGAGCAGCATGTCGTCGAAGGTCTCGGTGATCTGGTGGGAGAGCACGTAATAGCTGGTGGCGATGGTCAGCAGGCCGACCAGGGTAAAGGGCAGGCCGATCCACAGCAGCAGGCGGGAGCGAATGGAAGTCATGTCAGTTGGACTTGGTGTCGAGCAGGTAGCCGAGGCCGCGCACGGTACGCAGTTGGATGCCGTCGCCCAGCTTCTTGCGCAGGCGCGAGATGTAGGTCTCGATGGCGCTGGGGGAGACGGCATCGTCCAGGTCCGATAGCCGGTCGATCAACTGCGCCTTGCTCACCAGGCGCCCCTGATTGATCAGCAGGTACTCGAGCACCTCACGCTCACGCCGGTGCAGCGTGACCGGCTGACCAGCGACCAGCACGGCCGGGCTGCCGGAAGGCAGCTCGATGTCGCCGCACTGCAGGCTGTTCTCGCCGAACTGCTTGGCCCGGCGCACCAGCGCCTTCGCCCGAGCCACGACTTCCACCAGCGAGAAGGGCTTGGCCAGGTAATCATCGGCGCCTTCTTCCAGACCGAGCACGCGTTGATCCAGGGCGTCCCGCGCCGAGATGATCAGCACGGGCGTATTGTCATGCCGGCTGCGCAGGCGGCGCAGTAGATGGATGCCGTCCAGCTCAGGTAGGCCCAGGTCCAGCAGGATCAAGTCGAAGGAGAGCGTCTGCAGCAGATGCTCGGCGCTGCGACCGTCGCCGCAGGTCTCCACCTGAAAGCCCGCCTCGCCGAGGAAGGTGGCGATGGAGGTGGCCAGGTTAGGGTTGTCTTCGATGACCAGGGCTTTCACATGGCATTCCGCTTCGGCTTGATGAACGTCAATGATAAGGCATCAATGCTGCTCTGATGGTCGTGCCCGCTGGCGTAGCGTTTTCCACAGTTGGGAAAGCAGGACGGCAGCCAGCAGCGCCACGATACCCAGCGAGATGGGGCGGGTGAACAGCACCGTCCAGTCGTTCTGGGCGATCAGCATGGTCAGGCGGAAGTTCTGCTCCGCCATCGGGCCCAACAGCACCCCCAGCACCACCGGTGCCAGCGGGAAGCCGAGCCGGTTGAGCAGGTAACCGAGCAGGCCGAAGCCCAGCATCACATAGAGATCCATGACGTTGCCGTTGACGGTGTAAACCCCCACCGCCATCAGTACCAGGGTGGTGGGAACCAGCAGGGCAGAGGGCATGCGCAGCACCTGTGCGAACAGGCGTGTGGCGACCATGCCGCCGAGCAGCAGCAACAGCATGGCGGTGAGCAGCATCTGCCACATGAAGCCGAACACCACGTCGGGAGCGCGGGTGAACAGCTGAGGGCCGGGCTGAAGGCCATGGATCATCAGCGCGCCCAGCACCAGCGCCGCGATCAGGTTGCCGGGTATGCCAAGCGTCAGCGAGGGAATCATGGCCGCGGCGTTGTCGGCGCTGTTGCCGGACTCTGCTGCGGCGATGCCGACCGGATTGCCGGTACCGAAGGACTCGGGCTCGGATGACTTGCGCTTGGCTTCGTTGTAGCTGAGCAGCGCGGCCAGATTGCCGCCAGCGCCGGGCAGGATACCCACGGCGACGCCGATCAATGACGAGCGGCTCCAGGTACGCCAGTGGCGGCGCAGCAAGCCGAGCGCGCCGCCACCGGGCGAGACGCGGAAGCTTTCGGCATTGAAGTAGGATTCGTTGCGCTTCTCGGCCATCTCCAGCACCGGGGGTACGGCGTAGAGCCCGATCAGCACGACGAGAAGTTCGAAGCCGCCCACCAGGTAGAGCGTATCGAAGGTGAAACGCTCTGCGCCACTGATGGTGTCGACGCCCACCAGACCGATGATGACACCGAGCAGGGCGCAGAGCATGCCCTTGCTGGCATCCTTGCCCACCAGCAAGGCAATGCTGACAAGGCCGAATACGGCCACCCAGAAGTACTCCGCAGGACCGAATGCCAGCGTCACCTTGGCCAGCATGGGCGCCAGGGTCATCAGGGCCAGCGCGCTGACGATACCGCCGATGGCGGACGACCAGCAGGCCGTCTTCAGGGCCAGGCCGCCCTCGCCCTTGCGCGTCATCGGGTAGCCGTCGAAGGTGGTGGCGATGGCGGCGGGCGTGCCCGGGATGTTGAGCAGAATGGCCGGAATGGAGCCGCCGTACATGGAGCCGTTGTAGATGCCGGCCACCAGCCCCAGGGCAATGATAGGGTCGAAGCCATAGGTCAGCGGCAGCATCAGGGCGATGGCCATGACCGGATTCAGGCCCGGCAGCGCACCGATCAGAATGCCGATCAGCGTGCCGACGAACAGGCTGATCAGCGATTCGAACTGCAGGGCTACCGGGAGCGCGTTCAGGAGAGATTCGAACATGAGGTAGAGCCCTCTAGGTGGCGAAGAAGAACTCGACGGGCAAGGGACGCTTGAGCACCACCGCGAATAGGGCATACAGCAGCGTGATGAAGCCCAGGGTGATGCCTGCTACCACGGCGGGCCGCCGCTCACCCAGCAGTACCGCCAGTAAACTGATGAACAGAGCGCTGGTGGTATAGAAGCCGACGATGGGCAAGGCCGCGTAATACACCAGGCAGCAGCCCAGCGTGGTGGCGAAGCGCGCCGGGTGATCGACCAGGGCCGGGACGGAATGGGCCTGGGTTCGATGGGCCTGGGTTCGATGGGCGCCGGTAGAGACGCTCCTCACGCCGCGCCAGATCAGGGGCAGGGAGAACGCCCCCATCAGGGCGCCAGCCCCGATGGGAACGTAAGCGGCATCGGCAAAGAAGTCCTTCCCCATCCAGACGGTGCTGGCGCCGATGATGAGGAAGGCAATGCCAGAGAAGAGGTCTCTGTAGTTCATGGTCTTATCGGTGCCTTTGCGCGTCACTGTTGCTTGAGGCCGAGGTTTTCCAGGGTCTCGCCGATGGCCTGGGTTTCCTGCCGCAGGCGTTCACGCAGTTCTTCGCCACGCACCAGGTTGAGGGTTTCGCCCTGGGCGGCGAGGAACGCCTGGAACTCCGGATGCTCCACGGCACGGGCCACGGCGTCGGCGACCGCTTCCGCACGTTCTTCCGCCATGCCTTCGGGGCCCAGCATCATGCGCCACAGCACGGTTTCCAGCTCGGGATGACCCAGAGCGGCGAGACCGGATGCCTGGGGCAGAGCCTCGTTGTCGTCGGCGGAGGTCACCAGCAGACACTTGGCCTGGCCTTCCTCTACATAGGGCAGTACGGGTGTGATAGAGCCGCCATAGATGTCCACGTGGCCACCGAGGAAGTTCTGCAGGGTTTCGCCGGCACCGCCGAAGGGGATCGGGCGAGCGGTGATGTCGAAGGCTTCGAAAATCCGCTCCGCCGCCAGGCGCATGGTGCCACCGACACCATCGTTGCCATAGGTGTACCTACCGGGGTTGGCTTGCAGCTCGGCAAGGAACTCCTCGCCGCTCTCGGCCGGGAAGTCGGGCGACACGCAGAGGGTGTAGGCGCTCTGTGAGGTGCTGGTGATGGGCGTCAGCGTCTCGTAGGAGTACTGCACGCGCTGCATGTGCGGCACCGTGGTGATGGGGCTGTTCCAGGTGGAGAGCAGGGTATAGCCATCAGAGCGCGCCCGGGAGAACTGGTTGACGCCGATGGCGCCGCCACCGCCTGCCACGTTGAGTACGGCTACGGGCTGGCCCAGTTCCGCCTCGAGATACTGGTTGAGCATGCGAGCGACGTTGTCGGTACCACCACCGGCCGGGGCCGGCACGATCAGCTCGATGGGGCGGTTGGGGTAATCGCTGGCCAGGGCCGGGGTGAGGGCGAGAGCTGACGCAGTGGCGGTGGTGAGGAGCAGCGTGAGTTTCATTGTTGGTACCTGTTGTTGGAATCGTAAGGACATGGGGGTGAGTTTCGAGACTCGCTTCAGGGGTGTTGCTCGCCGAGGTTGACGCGATAGCGGAAACGTTCGGGGCGACCATGCACGCGGCGATATTCGATGATGCGACCTACGGGGTTACGCGCGATGCGCTCGATGACGGCAACCGGCGAATTGGCAGGTAGCTCCAGATATCTGGCGCTTGCCTTGGTGGCGGTGCCGAACGAAAGCTCATCCGTCGCCGACGTGATGAGAATCCCGAACTCCTGCAGGAAGACGGGGTAGAGCAGGGGTCCCATGTCCTTGGGGTTGAGCGTCTGCAGACCTTCGAAATCGGGCAGGCGCAGATAGATCTCCTCGAACAGCATCGGTTCGCCGGACCACAGGCGAACGCGCTCGAGCTTGATGCAGTGCGTTGTGTCCGGCTCGCCGAAGGCCAACCGGACCTCGGCCGGCATCTTGACCACCTCACGACTGAGAATGCGGCTTTCGGGTATGACGGAGCCGTCGGGGTCATCGGCATCGTGAACGTGGAAGAAGCGGAACAGGTCGGCGCGAAACGCCGGCTGCTTGACGAAGGTGCCGGTGCCACGGCGACGCTCAAGCAAGCCTTCGTCCACGAGCTGCTTGAGTGCCATGCGCATGGTGGCTAGCGCCACGCCGTACTCCTCGGCCAGGCGATTCTCGGACGGGATCGTGTCGCCTGGCGACCATTCGCCATTGGCGATCCGCGAAGCCAACTGGTCGCGAAGCCTGGCGTATAGAGGGAGGCGTCCATCGGTCTTGGGCATGTGCAGTGCACACATGGGTGCATTCTCCTGGCGATTCCGCTGTCTTGTTGCTGTCACTAAAGACCAGTGTATACTTCTAGTCAACCAGTTCTCTAGAGAACTAGACTTAAGTATAAACTCAAGAGTCGGGACGCAAAGAGAAAGCCAAGAGTGAGGACGCCAGAGTGAAACAAGGATTCGACTGTCACGCCCACGTCTATGCGCAGGTGGAGGAGAACGAAGGCTCCAACTACCGGCCTTCACGGCCGGCGCCCCTGGATGAGTGGCAGCAGCACCTGATGACCTGCGAGCTTCGCGGTGGCGTGCTGGTGCAGCCAAGTTTCCTCGGCCATGACAATCGTGAGCTGCTGCGGATTCTCGGTCAGTTGGGCGAGGACTACCGCGGAGTGGTGCAGCTTCCCGCGGATACGAGCCTGACCGAGATGCGCCAGCTTGGCGCAGCCGGCATCGTCGGCGTGCGCTGGAATCTGATCGAGCGACGCCGTGAACTCCCCGACCTCAGCGATCCTCGATGGATCGATTTTCTCGACCGACTGAAGATTCTGGATTGGCACCTGGAGCTGCATCTCGAGGGAGACCGTCTGCCCGAACTCTTCCCAGCCTTGCACGAGCACGGCGTCAGCTTGGTGATCGATCACCTGGGTCTGCCCGTCGAGGCCGATCCCCGTGCCGATGCCGGGTTTCGTTTGCTGCTGGAAGCCGGGCGCTACGGGCGCACCTGGGTCAAGCTGTCGGCACCTTATCGTTCCCCCGTGCGAGACCTGCAGCCCCATGTGTGTGAGCTGCTGAACGAGCTGGGGCGTGAGCGCCTGGTATGGGGCAGCGACTGGCCCTGGACCCGCCATGAAGGCAAGCATGGCTACCGGGACACCCTCGACTGGCTGACCGACTGGGTCCGCGATGAGGACGACCGACGCGTTATCCTGAATGATTCTCCGCGCAGGCTGTTTCATCTCGACTGAGGATGGGTGGAGGGCGAAATCCAGAGCGAATGAAGACCCAGCCGCTCACACAGAGCGGCTGAGTCTTGGCGTTTTCAGGCCTAAACCAAGGGGAAGGTCAGGGCAATGCTGCCCTGGTGCGTTTTTTCGCCTTGGCCAACCAGGCGGCCAGGTGGGCGCTGAGTTCGGCGGCGTCGTCATCGGCGCCATGGATAGCGCCCGACTTGCGCCTTCGCATGAAGGGCAGGCCCATGGCGTAGAGGCCGGGGGCCACCACGCCGCCTTCGTGGCGCAGGCGTCCACGGGTATCGAACACCGGTACCTGGAGCCAGCGGAAGTCGGGACGAAAGCCGGTGGCCCAGAGCACCGTCTTGATCTCACCGGTAGCCAGGTCGAGGCCCAGGCAAGGCCGCGGTGGCACCCGGGTGGGCGCCGGGCGCTTCGGGGCGGGCAAAACGTCGTGCCAGCCATGGGCAATGGCCCAGGCGTCCAGGTTGTCGAGCAGCCGCGACAGCTTGAGATCCGCCGCGGTGCAGTGAACGGCCAGCGAGCCCGAGAACTGCAGCCGGGTGCCGACCAAGCCGGCCAGCCGCCCCACCAGGCGCACGCCACGCCCGCTCAGTGTATTGAGGTCCAAATCTTGAGGCGCGGCACTGCCCAGCAACTGCGGCGAGGGCTGACGCCGGGTGCGGGCGAGATCTTCCACCTCATCGAAGCGTTGGTTGAGCAAGCCGGCATGCTCCAGCCACCATTGAATGTCACGGTCGCGATAGCGTCGCGGCAGGCGCAGGTGCTGCCCCACGGCCAGCGTGACGGGTCGACCGCTGCGCTGAAGCTCGTCGGCCAGCTGTACGCCGGTGGCCGAGGCGCCTACCACCAGCACGCCGCCTTCTGGCAGCTGCCCCGGCTGACGATAGGCATGTGGCGTCAGGCTCACGATCCATGGCGGCAGGGCTGCCGCCATGGCAGGCACGACGGGAAGCTGGCAGGCACCAGTGGCGATTATCGCCGCGCGGCAGCGCCATTCGCCCCGGTTGGTGACGATCCGGTAGCCGCCCTCCACCTGGCGTAGAGCGAGCACTTCGGTCGCGGTATGCAGCGGGGCCGAAAGGCCCCGTGCATAGTCATCGAGAAAGGCGATCAGCTCCGGCATGCTCATGAAGCCTTCTGGCTCCGGCCCGGTGTAGGCCTGCCCGGGCAGGCGGCACTGCCAGTTGGGCGTGAGTAGGCGCAGCGACTCCCAGCGCTCGTGGCGCCAGGCATTGGCTACCTCGCCGCGTTCCAGAGTCACGTGATCGATGCCGCGCCGGGCCAGGTGATGGCTCATGGCGAGCCCGGCGTGCCCGGCGCCGATGACCACGGCGGTGACGCTTTTCATTTCAGCTCGACCTTCACGTAGGTGGGGTTGGTCAGCAGGTCGTACACGGCCGAACGCTTCTGCGATTGGGCAAGCAGCGCCTCGATATCCGCACGGCTGGCATCGGCGTCGATCTCGAACGTCACGCGGATGTCGTCGAAGCCGTTGCGCACCTCAGGGTCCATGCCGAGGATGCCCTGGATGTCCATGTCGCCCTCCACCATGGCCTTGACCGAGCGCAGCTGGATGCCACGATGCTGAGCCACTGCTGCGACACCGGCGGTGAGACAGGCGGCCAGCCCGACGAGTACGTATTCCACCGGAGTGGGGCCGTGGTCTTGGGCAGCGAACACTTCGGGGTGGTCCGCCTGGTAGGTGAAGCGTGAGCGATGCCGCTGTGTTTCGCCGAGACCGTGGAAATCCTCGACGGCGATCTGGCTATGAGTGCCGCGAATCCAGTCGCAGTGAGCGCGCCAGGTGAAGCGGGCGGCCTCCGGTGCCTGGGCCAGCGCTTCGCGGGCGCCCAGCAGAGCAGTGACGTTGACGCCGTTGTCGATCTGTTGAGTGGCAGTGTGCATGGAGCTCTCCTTCTTTATTTTCTCGTCAGGGATTGACCATCAGCGGTCAGCTGCGAGATTCGCTGGGGCACGTGAGACCCAGCGTGGGAGAGGGCGTGGTTTTTCAGAGCTGCGCCGTGGTATCGGCCGGTGCGATACGTTGAAAGGCCCAGATGCGGCTGACCGGCATGCCGGCCTGATGCTGGGCCAGGCGTACCGATTCGGCATCGGGCGCTTGGTAGAGGCAGTGCATGCGCTGCCGGTCGAGGGAGAAGTGGCTGCGCAGGAAACGCACGTGATGGTTGGACAGGCATGCGGCCCCGGCATTTTCCAGCGCCTGGATCGCCTCGAAGGTGACGGGGGCGGCGAAGTGGCGCTCGACCAGAACGTTGGCGGCCGCCAGGCCCGTGACTTTCAGGCCCGGCGCAGCATGTACGCTGCCGCCCCACAGTGAGCTGACGTCGGCACCTGCCTGGCGCAGGCCGATACGCGCCGATTCCACGTCGGGCGCCTGGAAATGACAGACCAGGCGTTGCCCATCTCGTGCCAGCAGGCTTTCCTGCCATTGGAGCCGATACAGATCGAAGCACGGCTGTCCTTCCAGAGTCAGGGCACGCACTACCTTCGGTCCGAGAGGGTGCGGGAGGCGGCGCTCCAGAAACACGTCGATCATGCTTCGTCCTCGGCAGCAGGTTGCTCCAGCAGCGTGTGACAGCGGCGCCTGACCCAGGCGGCAATGGGTTCCTGCAGCAGGGCTTCGGCGGTGCGGGCATGCTCGCGCCGATCATCCTCGTCACCCAGGCGACGGGCGCATTCGGCCAGCAGGGCGTGGGCCAGCAGCTGCTCGCTGAGACGTTCGAGCACACAGGCATGCTCCAGGGCCTCGCCAGCTCGCTGCCGGGCCGTTTCGGTTCGAGCGCGGGCGAGATCGAGCCGTGCCGCCTGCAGCAGCAGCGTGGCCAGGCGATGGCGGGCATCGGCGTGGCGCAGGGTGACGAGTGCGACGCCGAAAGGGGCGGAGTCATCCTCGAGAGCATACGTACACAGGGCCGCGGCGGCATCTGCGTATGGCGCCTCGCTGCCGTCGCGCAGCCGCTTGCCGAGTTCCTGCAGCTGGACGCAGCGCTCTTGGGCCTGCTGGTAATCGTCCCGCTCCAGGTCGATCAGCAGCAACGACTCCTGGGCCTGGAACTCGCCCAGTCGGTCGCCCATGGCCTTGCACAGGGTACGCGCCTCCCGAAAGTAGCCTGCCGCTTTGTCGAAGCGGTCCTCATGCAGGCTGAGCAGGCCTTGGGCCAGGGGAATGGCGGGATAACCGATGTGCTGCCGAGTGGCCAGTTCGCGTGCCTGCTCGAGCAGATCGGCCGCCTGGCCAAGGTCGCGCTCCAGCATGGCCAGACAGCGCGCGGTTTCCGCCATGGCGATGACCTGCTCGCGGTCGTCTCCGCAGCGGGTTGCGCGCTCCGCCTGGAGAGTCTGCTCATGGGCGTCGCTCCACTGGCCATGAGCCCAGCGGATATGGCTGGCCAGCTGATAGCCGAGCCGGGCGTGGGCGAGGGCGCCGTGTTCCAGCGCCTGCTCGGCAAGCGCCACCACCGCGCCGGCGCCGGCCTCCCAGTCTGCCAGGGGAGCGGCGCTGTAGAGGATGTCGTGCAGTTCGATGGCGAGGCAGACACGCCGGGTGCCGGTCATGCCATCGCTCAGTGCCAGGCCCTGCTGGGCAAAGCGCTGGGCTTCCTCGTTAGCGCAATTGCGCAGACAGAAGCGTCCGGCTTCGATCATGGCCCGGGTTGCCAGGTCGAGGTCGCCGCTGGCCTGGGCGTGATGTACCAGGCAATTGGCCTGTTGCATGTCGTTGAGGGGGCCAGCGGCCAGCCATTCGGCGATGCGTCGATGCATGGTCTGGCGGCGTACCGGGGAAATGGCATCGTACAGCTCGGCGGCCATGGCGCTGTGCGTGAAGCGCAGGCCTCGAGCATCGATGGAGAGCCACTGGTGGCGCTCGGCCACTTCCAGGGCGATACCGAGACGATTGGTATCGAGCCCCGAGACCTGGCTCAGGGTCGTGAAATCAGGGGTCGGCGCAAACAGTGCGGCCCAGCGCATCACTTCCAGGGTGTCGCCTGTCAGGTCCGGGTGGTTTCCCACCGCTAGCGGGGCGTGGGGAGTCGCGGTATCGACACTCTCGGACGTCGCAGTCGGCGAGGGCTTCGCCCGCCAGGCACGCAGCAACTGACCGTTGAGCGGCAGGCCCGCCTCGCGGATGAGCCGCACACCCAGTTGCAGCTGTTGTTCGGCCTCGCGCGGACGGTGCAGTGCCAGCAGCAGACGCACCAACTGCGCACGCGCCGTTTCATTGAAGGGAGCCAAGCGTACCCAGGCATGAGCATGAGGCAGGGCGTGCTGCGGAGAGTTGGCGAGACGCTCGACCAGGGTCGTCAGCAGGGTCGTCTGGGCGCGTATGGCAGCTTCGCGTTCGGCCAGGCACCAGCCGTGGAAGTCGTGAAAACGGTCCAGCTCCAGCCCTTCCAGAAAGGGGCCACGGTAGCGAGTGGCAGTATGCTCGAGCGCTTCGATATCGGCCTCTGCCAAGCCACCGTTGCATAGTGCATGCAGGCCGGCTACATCGATGTCGATGTCGGAGGTATCCAGGCACACGCCAAGCCGGTCGGCTCGCAGTCGTAGTCGACCCGGCGTGTCCACCAGACGGCGTAACTTCGACAGGCTCCATCGCAGCGAACCACGAGGATCGTCGGGAAGCTCCCACAGCAGGTCGCACAGGTGCTCACGGCTAAGGGGGCGGGGATGACGGGCCAGG
Organism: Halomonas sp. MCCC 1A11062; assembly: GCF_021404355.1. Taxonomy (NCBI): domain Bacteria; kingdom Pseudomonadati; phylum Pseudomonadota; class Gammaproteobacteria; order Oceanospirillales; family Halomonadaceae; genus Halomonas; species Halomonas sp. MCCC 1A11062. The sequence continues at coordinate 185,408 of NZ_JABFTW010000009.1, read as the reverse complement.
TAGGCGAGCAGGGCACGGGTCTTGCGCGAGGGCGGCAGCGACAATACCTGCCCGTCCCGAATGACTTCGAGATCGCCAAGCAGGTTGAGGGTCAGCGCGTTCATGTCCGGACCCGGTGATGTCACGCTAGCAGTATAGTCGCCGATCGCGCTGGGCTGGCCTGTCATTTACAGGTTCGTCTTCAAGCACGTCGCCAGAAAAACCACGCTGGCTCACACGCCGGCTTCCTCGGCATGGGGCGAAGCTGTCGGCATGCCCACCCGAGGAGACTCACCATGACCCGCTACGCCAGCATTCTGGAAACCATCGGCCGCACCCCGCTGGTGCGACTCGCCCGGCTTGCGCCGCCGACGGTGAACGTGCACGTGAAGGTGGAGGCCTTCAATCCCATGGGCTCGGTCAAGGACCGCATGGCGCTGGCGGTGATCGAAGCGGCCGAGCGCAGCGGCGACCTGCGCCCGGGCCAGACGGTGATCGAGGCCACCAGCGGCAACACCGGCATCGGCCTGGCCATGGTCTGCGCCCGCAAGGGCTACCCGCTGGTGGTGACCATGGCGGAAAGCTTCAGCCTTGAGCGGCGCCGGCTGCTGCGTTTCCTCGGTGCCCGCGTGGTGCTCACGCCGGCAGCCGAGAAGGGCAGCGGCATGCTGGCCAAGGCAATCGAACTGGCAGAGAAGCACGGCTACTTCCTGTGCCGCCAGTTCGAGAACGAAGCCAACGCCGAGGTGCACAGCCGCACCACGGCAAGGGAGATTCTCGACGACATGCAGGGCGAGCCGATTCATGCCTGGGTCAGCGGCTTCGGCACCGGCGGCACGCTCAAGGGGGTGTCTCGGGTGCTCAAGGCAGCCGATCCGCGTATTCGCGTCGTCGTTGCCGAGCCCGACAACGCCCCGCTGCTGGGCAGCGGCGAGGCGCAGCCGGCTGGCGCCAGCCATCCTCGCTTCCGTCCTCACCTGATGCAGGGCTGGAGCCCCGATTTCATTTCGCCGCTGACCCAGCAGGCGGTGGCCGCCGGCATGGTGGACGAGGTCGTGCCGGTGGCCGGGGAGGAAGCGCTGAGGCTGGCCCGTGAGCTGGCCCGCAAGGAGGGCATCTTCGTCGGCATTTCCGCCGGCGCGACTCTGGCCGCGGCCCTTGAGGTGGCTCGGCGAGCGCCGGCCGGCAGCCATATCGTCTGCATGCTGCCCGACACCGGTGAGCGCTACCAGTCCACTCAGCTGTTCGAGGGCATCGAGGACGAGATGAACGAGGAGGAGCTGGCGCTGTCGCGCTCCACGCCCGGCTGTCGCTTCGATTTGCCCGCGCCACGTCCGGCCGCTGTTGCCGCACCCCGGGCCGTACAGCCGGTGGATACGGCGCGCGATGTCGAGGCCGAGCGATGCCTGGATGAGTGTCTGGCCCAGGCGCCGGTAGTGATGTTCTCTCTTGCCTGGTGCGAGTTCTGCTGGGCGGCGCGCAAGCTGTTGGCCAGGCTTGGGGTCGATTACCTGAGCGTGGACCTCGATTCGCCTGCCTATCAGGTCGGCGACATGGGGGTGCGCCTGCGCCCGGTGCTGGCGCGGCGTTGCGGAGGGCCGACCATCCCGCAGATCTTCATCGACGGTCAATCCATCGGTGGCTGCAGCGAACTGTTCGAGGCATGGCACGACGGCAGCCTGGGCCGTCACCTCGCCGCGTGCGGTGTCGCATATAACGCCGAGGCCATCATCGACACCCAACTGCTGCTGCCGGCCTGGCTGCATCCACGTTCCGTCACGGCCTGAGAGGAGACACGCACATGAGCTATATCGAGACGATTGCCCCCGAGCAGGCCGAAGGCGAGGTGCAGGCCATGTATCAGCGCCAGCGGGCACACTTCGGCTACCTGCCCAACTATGCCCGGCTGTTCTGTCATCGCCCCGAAGTGATGAAGGCCTGGGCGACGCTTATCGCCACCATCCGCCGCCCCATGGAGTCGCGCCGCTACGAGTTGGTGACCGTTGCCGCCGCCCGGGCCCTGGGCAATTCCTACTGCTCGTTGGCCCATGCCAAGTTCCTGGCGGAGCTGGTGGGTATGGAGGCCACCCAGGCCATGCTACTCGGTGAGGAAGGCTCGCCCGACCCGGTCGAGCGCGACATCATGGCCTTTGCCGCCAAGGTGGCCTGTCGCGCTCAGGAGGTCGGCGCCGAGGATATCGAAACACTGCGCGTCCATGGGCTTGCCGACGACGAAATATTCGACATCGTCGCCGTGGTCGCCGGGCGCGCTTTCTTCACGCGCATTCTCGACGGTCTGGGGGCCGAGCCGGATACCGCCTACCGCGAGCTGCCATCCAAGCTGGCCACGGCGCTCTGCGTGGGCAGGCCGATTGCTTTGAGCTGAGCTGGTCGTAAGCCAGAATGACGGAGAACCCATAGGCATGGAGGAGATGCCGTGAGCGAATATACGGATTCGCTGCGCGACGTGTTCGAGCTGTTCGGTCCCATCACCGCGCGGCGCATGTTCGGCGGGCACGGCATCTATCACGATGGCCTGATGTTCGCACTGGTGGCCGACGAGACGCTCTATCTCAAGGTCGATGCGCACAACCTTGACGACTTCGAGCGCGAGGGGCTCGAGCCGTTCGAGTACGACAAGGGTGGCAGGGTGGTGCAGATGTCCTATTACCAGGCGCCGGAGGAGTTGTTCGAGGACCGCGAGCTGGCCGCAGTCTGGGCACGCCGCTCCTTCGAGGCCTCCCTGCGCGCTCAGGCGGGTAAGCGCAAGACGAAACCCTGAGGCCCGGCTGTTGATGCTCAGATGGTGGGCGGCCCCTTGAGCTCGACGGTGTTGCCTTCAGGGTCTTCGAGGTAGAGCGAGGGGCCGGTGCCCTCAGCGCCATAACGCTGCTGAAGTTCGCCAGCCTCGATGCCGTGCGTGGTCAGGTGTCGGCGAATCGTCACCTCGTCGAAGGGCTCCAGGCGCAGGCAGAAGTGATCGAGATTGCGCCCCTCGCGGCCCGGGGCGACGCCACCACGCTGCCCAAGCGGGCCTGCCACGGGTACCAGGTCGATCAGGCTGCGTCCGGCGCGCAGTTGAATCAGGCCGATCTCTTCCTGACGCTTCTCCACCGTGCAGCCCAACACGTCGCAGTAGAAGGCGAGCATGGCGTCGGTGTCGCGGATGCGCAGCACCAGATGATCGATCCCTTGGATTGGCAGCATGCTTTTCCGCTTCTCATGAGGAGTCCATCGACACTATGGCTCAGGTGACTGACACGCTCCAGGTCTTCATTCATCCCCATCGTCCCCGCCCGCGCTCCGGTACCATGCGGCCGAAGTAGAGTAGGCCGAAGATCAGCCAGGCCACGGTGAGTATCAGCGTGAAGCCAAGCACGGTGGGCGCGCCGAACTGGGCAATGAGCGGCAGCGACGCCGCCGTGAACAGCCCGCCGCCGACCACCGGTTCGAACATCAGCTGCTTGTAGCCGAAGCTTTCGAACGCGCCGGAGCGGTTCTTGGGGTCGGCCATGCGCATCAGCAGCAGGCCGGTGACGGTCACGCCCATGGACTGGCCGAAGTCGCCGATGCCGCGCTCGAACCAGTTCTCGGGGATTACCCGCGGGGCGATCACGATCAGTACGAACAGCGACCAGCCGATGCCCGCCAGTGCCAGCAGCAGGAACGGGATGAAGTGCTCGCCCAGGGCGGTGAGCGACAGTGTGGCCAGTGCCGCGACGATGGTGAAGTCGAGGGCGGTGCCGGCGATGCGTGCCATGGTGCGGCTGGATACGTGGGGCTCGAGGCCGAAACGCGTAACGCACAGCTGCACGATCACGCCACCGATCATGGCGATGGGGAACAGCGGCACGTGGGCGAGAATCTCCAGGCCGTCGTTACGCGCCCAGGTCTGCTGTTCGATCCATTGCAGGGCGGAAAGGATCAGCCAGCCGATGGCGATGGCGATGCCGACCAGGCCGATATGCAGGCTCAGCGGATCGGCGGTTTCCTCTTCCTGGGCCAGGTCCTTCTTGAACTCGCTGTACTCCTCGGTGGGCGGCAGCTCGTTTTCCTCGCCCTGGGACATGGATTGGGCTTCGTCCAGCGCCTCCGAGGTCTTGCGCGTCTTCTCCAGGCTGATGACCCCGCGCCGGGCCGCGATGTTGATCATCAGCGTACCGATCAGCACGCCCGAGACGATGCCCACGGTGGCCAACCCCAATGCCAGGTCGGCGCCCTCCTCGAAGCCGAGCTCGGCGAAGGTGTCAGCCATGCCGGCAGCGGTGCCGTGGCCGCCTTCGAAGCCGATCTCGATCAGGGCGCCGGCCATGGGGTTCATGCCGAACACGGGCGCGAGAATGAGAATGGCCAGGGTCAGGCCGACCACGTACTGGCCCCAGGCCATGGTTTGGCCCACTACCACCTGCGGCCCGGCGCGCATCCAGATGGTGCGCAGCCCGGGGATCGGTCGGCCGATGAAGAGCGCGGCAAACACCACGTTGATCAGCAGGCCGGGCAGGGCGGCCCAGCTTTCGAAGACGTATTCGGGAAACAGGCCGGCGGCTTCCTCGAAGGGCGCCGTTACCGCGCGGCCCGCCACCTCCGGGCCGAGCAGCAGCAGGATCGCACCGCCGATCACCGAGCTAGGCAGAAACAGACGCCGTAGCCAGGGCGAAACGTTGCGAATGGCATTGCTGGCCAGCAGCACCAGCGAGATGAGCACCAGGGCAATGAAAAGCTCGCCCACCGTCATGGTCATGTCGTTCTCCTTCCTTGGGCTGGCTTCCTTTTACCTCACGCCACGTTACAGATTAGCTGAATTTCGTTGCTTCGCTGAACCGGCGGACGTGCCCATACCGTCCAGGATTCGTGGCGACGTCAAAGCGTGTCAATATGGGTAGGGCCGAATCGCCTAGGATCGATACCCACATGACCCGACTGTTCAAGAAGCACTACCACCCGGCCGGCACCGCCCCGGGCACGCTGCGCGAGCTGACCCTGGAGCAGGCGGCGCTGCTGGCGCCGGCCACCTATACGCTGGCCCGTCGTGAAGCGGGGCGCTGGGGCGAGCCCCTTGAGGTCTCGCCTGAGGCCACCCCCGGCGTCGATGCGCAAGAGCCGCTGTGCTGGTTGCACGTGCAGGGTGTGCCGACGGCAGAAGAACTGGAGCTGTTGGGCGACCGGGTGGGGCTGCATCCGCTGGCGCAGGAAGACATTCTCAACGGCGGGCAGCGGCCCAAGGTGGAGCGCTTTGATGAGTCGCTGGTAGTGTTTCTCGGCATTCCGGAACTGGACGATGAAGGCGACCTGCATCTCTACCAGTTGGCGCTGTTCATGGGTGGCAACGTCATCATCAGCTTCATGGGCGGGGCGCTGGATCCTTTCGTCGTCTTTCGGCGGCGGCTCAAGGAGCGTGGCGGCCGGGCGCTGGGCGAGGCGGATGACTTGCTCTATGGCCTGCTCGACGCCGCCGTCGACCACGCCTTTCCGGTGCTCGACAGCGTGGGCGAGCGCATCGAGGAGCTCGAGGTGGAGATTCTCGACCGCCCCGACAGCTCGACCCTGGAGCACCTGCATGGGCTGAAGCGCGAACTGATCATGCTGCGCCGCTATCTATGGCCCACCCGCGAAGTGATCAACCAGCTGCTGCGCGATCACGACGATCTCTTCACCCCCGATACGCGGCTCTGGATGCGTGACATCTATGACCATACCGTGCAGGTCATCGACCTGGTGGAGAGCTATCGCGACATGACGGCCAGCCTGCTCGACGTCTATCTCTCCAGCATGAGCAATCGGCTCAACGAGAGCATGCGTACCCTGACCATCATCGCCACCGTGTTCATGCCGCTGACCTTCATCGTCGGCGTGTACGGCATGAACTTCGAGAATCCCGACAGCCCCTTCGCCATGCCCGAGCTGGGCTGGTACTGGGGCTATCCTATGGTGTGGGGTGTGATGATTGCCGTCGGAATAGGAATGGTGGTGTGGTTCAAGCGCAAGCGCTGGTTCTAGGTGCCGGGATGGATATGTCATGGACAGCCCCCTCGTCGAAACTCGTAGCTATCCCGATCGTGAACTGAGCGACCGTCACGGCTTTCACCAGCTGCTGCTGGGGCTCGACGGTGCCCTGGAGCTCGAAGCGGCGGGGCGGCTCATTCACGTGACCCGCGGCGTGCTGGCTCCGGTGGCCAGCGGTGACCTGCATCATTATCTGGCGCCGGGAGACAACCGTGTGCTGGTGCTCGACCTGCCCGAGGCTTGGTGCGAGGCGCTGGTCCTGGATGGCCTGTTCGAGGGCCCGGCCCGGCGCCTGCCTGAGGCACTGATGGCACGGGGCGAGTGCCTGCGTAAAGCGAAGATGGGGGAGTCCGGCCAGGCCCTGGCCCTCTGGCTCGAGCTGGCGCTTGAAGCCGGCGGCCGTAGGCTGGTACCGCCGCGGCTCAAGCTGCTCGATCTGTTACCCGCCATGCGCGCCGACCTGGCACACACCTGGCGTGTGGCCGAGATGGCCCGCCGCTGCCACCTGGCCGAGGCCGTCTTCGCCCGCCAGTTTCGTGCGCTGACCGGCCTCTCGCCCCACGAATGGCTGGTACGACAGCGCCTGTCGCGTGCCTGTGAGCTGCTCCAGGTCGGTGGTGCCTCGCTCACCGAGGTGGCTCTGGCCTGTGGCTTTGCCGACAGCGCACACTTCTCGCGCAGCTTCCGCCGCCAGCACGATGTCTCGCCGAGTGAGTGGCGGCGCCTAGTGGCTTCGGGCGGCACCTCGAAAAGAGGTCAGGATTCGACAAGCCGCGTCTCGATCTGAAGCCCATGCTGTGGCCTCGACAACACTGACGAGGTCTCATCATGTCCGCTTTGACCCGACGACAGGCTACGGCCATCGGGGCCACCACCATTCTCAACTGGGCGTTGCTCGCCACCCTGACTCAGCTCTCGGGGCCGGTACCGCCGTTCCTGCTCACCGGGTTGGCCTTCGGCATCGCCTTTCTCTGTTTTCTCGCCTGGAGCCTGTGGCGACGTGAGTCGTTCACGGCACCGCTGCGTCAGGCGCCTTCGGTGTGGGTGCTAGGCGTGGGTGGGCTGTTCGGCTATCACGCGCTCTACTTCGTCGCCCAGCAGAATGCGCCGCCGGCCAATGCGGGGCTGATCAGCTATCTGTGGCCGCTGCTGATCGTGCTGCTCGTCGGCCTGCTGCCGGGAGAGCGCCTGCTGCCCAGGCACGTGGTGGGTGGGCTGATGGGCTTTGCCGGGGCGGCGCTGTTGATCGGCGGCGATCTGGGCGCCGGCGGCAGCGCGCTGGGCTATGGGGCGGCCTTCGCCTGTGCCCTGGTGTGGAGCGGCTATTCGGTGCTGTCGCGAGCCAAGAAGGCGGTGCCGACCAGCGCTGTGGGTGGTTTCTGCCTGGTCACGGCGCTGCTGGCCTTCGCCTGTCACGGCCTGTTCGAGGTAGCGCGCTGGCCCCAGGGCATCGAGTGGCTGGGTGTGGTCGGGCTAGGCCTGGGGCCGGTGGGCAGTGCCTTCTTCACCTGGGACATTGGCGTCAAACACGGCGACCTGCATCTGCTTGGGCTATTGGCCTACGCCACGCCGCTGCTCTCCACGCTGGTGCTGATCGTGGCCGGTTACGCCGAGGCCACGCCGCTGCTGGCACTGGCGGCAGGCGTGATCACCCTGGGCATGCTGGTGGGTAGCGGCGCGCTGGTACGTCGCAAGAGGCGGGAAACCCCCGTGCGCTCCGCCTGAGATGGGCGCACGGGGGCTGGAAAGGACCGTTCAGAACGGGCCGTTAAAACGAGTCGCTCAAAAAGAGCCAACCAACGAGCCCACCAGGATCAGCAGTATCAGCGAGATGATCGGCCCCACCACGGCCACCGCTGCGATGTCCAGATAGGCCTGGCGGTGCGTCAGGCCGCAGATCGAGAGCAGTGTGATCACCGCGCCGTTGTGCGGCAGGGCATCGAGCCCGCCGGTGGCCACGGCGGTGACCCGGTGCAGCAGATCGGGCGAGATGCCGGCCGCCTGGCCCATGGCCAGGTAGGTGTCGCCGAGAGTGGAGAGCGCGATGCTCATGCCACCGGAGGCGGAGCCGGTCATGCCGGCCAGCAGATTCACCGCAATGGCCAGCGAAATGAGCGGGTTGTCGCCGCCGGCGGTTGTCACCCAGGCGCTGATGGCATCGAAGGCCGCCAGCGAGGCGATCACCGAGCCGAAGCCGACCAGGCTCGCGGTGTTGAAGATCGGCAGCAGCGAGGCATTGGCGCCGCTGTCCAGCGAGGCGGTAAGTTGCTGTAGGCGCGACCAATTGAGCGCGATCAGTACCAGAATTGAGAACACCAGCGCGGCGATGACCGACCACACGCCACGTACCGATTCGATGCTGGTGGCGCCGTAGACCGGATCCGCCAGGTAGCCGGTGTCCATGGCCGGGATGACCACGGTGGTGAACAGCAGGTTCAGCGCTATCACCAGCACGATGGGCAGCAGTGCCAGAGGCAGGCTGGGCAGCCCGCTGCGAGGCTGAGGCTGGACCTCGGCCAGGTCGAAGCCTTCGCCGGCCGCACGCTCGCGCAGGTGATCGTGCGGGGTGGGCTCGCTGTCATGCTCGCCGTAGCCTTCGCCCGCTGCTCGTGCCTGCCCGGCGCGGTAGGTGAGCCAGGCCTGGCCCAGGCCCAGCATGATCAATCCGGTCATGATGCCGAGCCCCGGGGCGGCGAAGGGCGAGGTGCCGAAGAAGGGCATCGGGATGGCATTCTGGATCGCCGGTGTGCCGGGCAGCGCCGTCATGGTGAAGGTGAAGGCACCCAGGGCGATGGTGCCGGGGATCAGTCGCTTGGGCAGGTCGGCCTTGCGAAACAGTGCTGCGGCGATGGGGAATACGGCGAAAGCCACCACGAACAGCGACACGCCGCCGTAGGTCATCACCGCACAGGAAATCACCACGGCGAGAATGGCACGGCTCTCGCCCAGACGCTCGACGATGGCACCGGCCAGCACCTCAGCGCTGCCGGAGTCTTCCATCAACTTGCCGAAGATGGCCCCCAGCAGGAACAGCGGGAAGAAGCTGACGATGAAGTTGCCTGCCGAGCCCATGAACACCTGGGTATAGCTGGCCAACAGCGGCGTATCCACCGACACCAGCGCCACCAGGGCGGCCAGCGCCGGGGCCAGAATCAGCAGGCTCAGGCCGCGATAGGCCAGGTACATCAGCAGGGCCAGCGCAACGATGATGGCAAGGATGCCGCTCATGACTCGTCTCCTTTGCCAGTCTTCGTGCTGGAGTTATTGCGGCTGGGCGCCTTGCCGGTGGATGCCTTGCTGGTGGTGGCCTTGCCGGTGGGCTGTTTGTCGGCAGGCATCCTGGCGCTGGGCTCTTCGGCGCTGGGCTTGGCCTGTTCGGCCTCGGCGACGTCCTGGCTCGTGCCACTGGGGCGGGCGAGCGGCCGGAAGGTATCGCTGAACACGGCATTGAGATCGAAGGTGGAGCATTGCCCCAGCTTGTCGAAGTTCTCCTTCAGCCACAGATCGGCCCAGCCGCGCCCTTGGCGGTAAAGGCGGGAGACGAAGTCCCACTGGGCGTTGAGTTTGCTCGAAGCACTCAACTGCTCCACTTCCTTCTCGGCATGAATCAGGTGCAGGCGCATGGAGCGGTAGCGCTCCACCTCGAGCCCTTCGGCATCGATCAGCTGCTGCAGCAACTGAATACTGCGCAGCTCCTTGATCAGGCTGGTATTGAAGGTGATCTCGTTGATGCGGTTGATGATGTCCCGGGCGCTGTCGGGCAGGCGCTGCCTGACCAGCGGGTTTACCTGGATCACTACCAGGTCCTGGCAGTCCATGTCGTCCACCAGCGGGAACAGCGCCGGATTACCGCTGTAGCCGCCGTCCCAGTAGGCTTCGCCGTCGATTTCCACCGCCGGGAACATGAATGGCAGGCAAGCCGAGGCCATGACGGTGTCCACGGTGATCTCGGGCTGGCTGAAGACCTTGGCGCGCCCGGTACGAACGTTGGTGGCGGTGACGTACACCTTGGCCTTGCGGCAGGCATTCACCCGTTCGAAGTCGACCAGCTTGCACACCAGGTCGCGCAAGGGGTTGAACTTCATCGGGTTGAGCTTGGACGGGGCGATGAGCTGGGTGAGGCTCTCGAACATCAGGTAGCTGGGGGAGTTGTCCAGGCTGCTGTTGCCCATCAACTGGTCCCATGGTGTCGGCTGGATGGGCGAGAAGCGTGCCGCGTCGCTGACGCCGCTCCAGAAATCGTGCAGCGCCTGGCGCGCTCCCTCACGCCCGCCGCGGTGCAGCCCATCGGCCAGCACCACGGCATTCATCGCTCCTGCACTGGTACCGCTGACGCCGTCGATCTCCAGCCGCTCCTCCTCCAGCAGCCGGTCCAACACTCCCCAGGTCAGGGCGCCGTGTGAGCCGCCGCCCTGCAGGGCGAGGTCTATGTGCTTGCGTTCTTCCTTGGCCATAACAACTCCTGCGTCATTTATGTTGCATTGCAGTATAACGACTCCATTAGCGATTGGCATGCCGAGTGAAGTGAAATTTCGGCGGAATGTTGAACTAAAGTCTAATGATGTGGATAATGTGAAAAATACTTCCACAAACGATGCGGAGGCGGTTCCGAGAACCGTAATTCATCATGAATACACTACGTTTCCCCACCATCTGGGATTTGCCGCTGCCGAGCCGCCGTGACCGGGGCCTTGCCGAGAGCGAAACGGCCCCCGTCACCGAACGGTTCCTGACCATCTGGGACGTTCCGCTGCGCGCCACTAAAGCCAAGCGCAAGCGTGCTGCACGCAAGCTGCCCAAGTTTTATCTGTAAGGACAAGTGGCTGCCAAAAAGGCGTCCATGCCGACCGGCATGGGCGCCTTTTTCGTCTGTGGTTGAGTGCTTGCCTATCACTCCTCTCTGCTGGGGTCGGTCGCTTGCAGCTTGGCCAGTGTCGTCACCAGGCGCCGGCACAGGGCGTCGAGGCGCTGCCGCTGGCTCTCGTCCACCAGCTCGCCGGCTTCGTTGAAGGCCTGGCCGGCGCGGGGAATCGCCAGCGGATTGGGCAGCACGGTCACGCCGAGGTTGCCCAGCAGCTGGCGGAGCAGGGCGAGGCTGCGCATGCCGCCGAATGCCCCCGGCGAGGCGGAAACCACCGCCGCCACCCGCTCGGCGAACAGTGCCAGGCCGCTGTTCTCACCGTCCGAGCGAGACATCCAGTCGAGCGTGTTCTTCATCAGTGGCGTGATGAAGCCGTTGTACTCCGGTGAGGCGAGCAGCAGCCCCTGATGTTCGGCGAGCAGGGCCTGGAGGCTGCGGGCATTGGCGGGCAGGCCTTCGCGACTTTCCAGATCGCCGTCGTAGAGCGGCATCGGGTAGTCGCGCAGGTCGATGAAGGTGGCCAGGCCGCCGACGTGCTCGACTCGCTCAGCCGCCAGGCGGGCGAGGCGCTTGTTGAAGGAGTGTTCTCTGGCGCTGCCGGCGAAGACCAGTATGCGCGGTGGCGTATAGGTGGTCATGAGTGCCTCTCATCAGGTGGCGGGAGATCGGTTGCTGGTTTCAGGCCTGCCAGGGCAGCGGCGGCGGCTCCAGGCGCTTGCCGTCGAACTGGGGAATGCTGCCGAAGCGCTCGCTGCCGGCTTCCCAGTCGCGCTGGGCCTCGATGATCTCGGCCTTGCTGTGACCGACGAAGTTCCACCAGATCAGGATTTCCTCGCCCAGCGGCTCACCGCCCACCAGAATGGCTCGCCCACCTGCCGGCAGCTCGAGTGTGACCTGGCTGCGCCCACGGCCCAGATAAGCCAGCTCGTTGGCGGCAAAGCGCTCGCCTTCGATTTCGAGTTCGCCTTCCAGCGGCAGCAGGCCGTACTCGAAATCCTCGCGCAACGGCAGTACCAGAGAGCCGCCCGAAGCGGCCGCCAGATCCACACCCACCAGCGGCGAAAAGGCCAGCGTCGGCGCGCGGTGTCCGCCGAACTCCCCGGTCAGCAGGGTCATCTCGACGTCGCCTTCGCGCCACTGTGGCAGTGTCGGGTAGTGGTCGAAGCGCGGATCGGTGCGACGATGAGCTTCGGGCAGGGCGATCCAGAGCTGAGCGGCATGCAGGTGCGACTCGCCGGGCACCGACTCCTCGGTATGGCTGATGCCGCGACCCGCCGTCATCAGGTTGACCTGGCCGGGGCGAATCACCTGCTCGTTGCCCAGGTTGTCACGATGCAGTACTTCGCCCTCGATCATCCAGGTGAAGGTCTGCAGGCCGATGTGCGGGTGGGGGCCGACACGCAGGCCGCGTGAGTCGCCCTTGAACACCGCCGGGCCGGCATGATCGAGGAAGCACCAGGCGCCGATCAGGCGTCGATGACGCGAAGGCAGCACACGGTTGACGGGGATGCCGCCCACGTCGGCGGTACGCGGTGCGACATGCTGCACCTGGCGTTTGCCGTCGACGATTGGGCAATCGAGGGATGAGGAGAGGGCGGCTTCGTTGACGAGATTGCTCATTATCGTTTTCCCGGGAAGGATGAAGTGGGCAGGAGGGGCGGCGCTTGTTTCAGCATAGGCTTTGGCCGTTCGCCCTGCCTGAGAGAGGATGCTCATGACTCAACGGAACAGCCAGGGCGCCACCAGTTTCACCACTCGGGGCATGACGAGGTAGACCACCAGCGCGACGATGGTGGCGGCGACCAGGCCGTGACGAATGCCCCAGGTGCCGAGCAGCGGCAGCAGGCCGAAGAGCGGTTGCCACAGCAGCGGTACGATGATGGTCAGCGGCCAGATCACCGATGTGGTCACCAGCCACTGTTTCCAGCGCGTTGGCTGCCTGCTGGCGGGTGTGGGCGGGGTGAACCAGTAGTCGATGCCGCTCACGATCTCCACCCGCTCGGCCTGTTGCAGTTCTCTCTGAATGGTCGCCATGAGCTCACAGCGTTCGGCTGACTCCCGCCAGCGTCGGGCGTCGTCGTCGCTGGCGAAGCGCACGGCGATCTCGTAGTCGTGATGACCTTCGGGAGGGCGCAAAATGTGTACCCCCTGATGGCCGGGGAAACGCCCAGCGGCCTCGATGATCTGGCGCAGCCAGGTCTCGTAGCGATCCGCGGCACCGGGCCGCACGCGGTGGTGGATCTTAATGGTTGCCCCGTCGCAGTGGTCGACGGGGTGGAGTTCGTTGCTGGACATGACACCTCCTGGGCTGGCCGAAATGCGCGGTGAGTGAGGCTGGGCCCGGCAGGTGCCGGGCCCGCGCCCGCGCCCGTCAGCGCTTCTGGGCGGTGTAGCTCTGGATCAGGTTGGCGTAGGCGGGCAGGTGGCCGGCCAGCAGGCCGCCGAAGCCTTCGATGTCGTTGCGCCAATCGCGGTGCAGTTCGCAACCCACTCCGAACCAGGTCATCAGCTGGGCACCTGCCTGGGACATGCGATTCCAGGAGGCGTCCCGGGTGGTCTGGTTGAAGGTGCCGGAAGCGTCGGTGACGACGAATACCTCATAGCCCTCTTCCAGGGCCGAGAGTACCGGGAAGGCCACGCACACCTCGGTCACCACGCCAGCGATCAGCAGCTGCTTCTTGCCGGTGGCCTTGATCGCCGCGACGAACTCTTCGTTGTCCCAGGCGTTGATCTGCCCGGGGCGGGCGAAGTAGGGAGCGTCGGGGAACATCTCCTTCAGTTCCGGCACCATCGGCCCGTTGGGGCCGTCCTCGAAGCTGGTGGTGAGGATGGTGGGGATCTCGAAGAACTTGGCGATGTCGGCCAGGGCCAGCACGTTGTTCTTGAAATCGTCGGGGCTGAAATCGCGCACCAGCGAGAGCAGGCCGGACTGATGATCGACCATCAGCAGGGCCACATCGTCCTTGTCGAGTCGGTTGTAGGTAAAGGACATGGGTCTTTCCTCTTGGGTTGAGAGAGCTAAGAGAGTACGCCCGGCCAGGGAGCCGGGCGCGGTTGGGCGCGGCGGTGCCGCTAACCCTCCAGGCGACCGAACTTGCCGGCCTGGAAATCGGCGAAGGCCTGATGGATCTCGGCTTCGCTGTTCATCACGAAGGGGCCGTACCCCACCACCGATTCGCCCAAGGGGGCGCCGGCGAGCAGCAGTAGCTTGGCGTCGTTGTTGGCTTCGAGCCGTATCTCGTCGCCCTGGCGCTCGAAGCACACCAGACCAGCATCACGCACCACGGCGTCGCCGTTGACCTGTACCGTCCCTTCGAGCACCACCAGCAGGGTGGTGTGCCCCTCGGTAACTTGCAGGCTCGTTTCGCCGCCTGCCGCCAACCGCAGATCCCACACCTCGATCGGGGTGAAGGTATGGGCCGGCCCTTCATGGCCGCGGTACTTGCCGGCAATCACCCGCAGCTCGCCGGCGCGGCCAGGCAGCGCGACGCGTGGAATGTCGGCGTCGAGCAGCGTCTGGTAGGCCGCCGGGGCCGACTTGTGCTCGGCCGGCAGATTGACCCACAGCTGCACCATTTCCAGGGTGCCGCCCTGCGCGGTGAAGTCGCCGGAGTGAAACTCCTCGTGGACGATGCCGGCTCCGGCGGTCATCCACTGCACGTCACCCTCGCCGATACGACCGCCGCTGCCGGTGGAGTCGCGATGCTCCAGTTCGCCTTTGTAGACCAGGGTCACGGTCTCGAAGCCGCGGTGCGGGTGAGCGCCGACGCCGCGCGGCCGGCTTGCCGGCGGGAAGTCATGCGGGCCGGCGTGGTCGAGCAGCAGGAAGGGGCTCAGGTGATCGGCGCCGTGGCGGTCATAGCTGAACAGCGAACGCACGGGGAAGCCGTCGCCGACCCAGTGGCCGCGGGGGGCGCCATAGATGCCTTGGATCTTCTTCATGGTCTGGCTCCTGCATGGATTGGGCCTTTGCCCGATACAGGAAGCTTATGAGGAGAACGGAAGCGGCAGTAGAGGGTATAATTCACACTCTGCGTTCCATGAATAGGACAATAAGGGCGGAACGATATGCAGGACCTCAACGACCTCTATTTCTTCGTGCAGGTGGTGGACCATGGTGGGTTTGCCCCGGCCGGGCGCGCCCTCGGCATTCCCAAGTCGAAGCTGAGCCGGCGCATCGCGCAGCTCGAGGAGCGGCTCGGCGCCCGGCTGATTCAGCGCTCCACGCGCCATCTCTCGGTCACCGAGCTGGGCCAGGCTTACTACCGCCACTGCGCGGCGATGCTGGTGGAGGCGGAGGCTGCCGAGGAGCTGATTCAGCGCAACCTGGCATTACCGCGGGGCACGGTGCGGCTGAGCTGTCCGCCAAGCCTGCTGCATTATCTGATCACCCCGCTGCTGGTGCGCTTCATGGCTCAGTGCCCGGACGTGGAGGTACAGGTGGAGGCCACCAGCCGCCGGGTGGACGTCATCAGGGAAGGCTTCGACATGGCCATCCGGGTGCGTTTCCCGCCGCTCGAGGACAGCGACCTCTCGATGAAGGTGCTGTCGCGCAGCCCACAGCGACTGGTGGCCGCTCCCGCCCTGTTCGAAGCATGGCCGAGGCCGCAAGCGCCGGGCGACCTGGCCGGGTTGCCCAGCCTCGACTTCGATCAGGTGGGCAGACAGCACGACTGGGTACTGGATGGCCCCGAGGGAGCGACGGCGCAGATTCGTCATCACCCGCGGCTGGTCACCGACAACGCCGAGACGCTGCATCAGGCCGCGCTGGCAGGGCTGGGAGTGGTCAAGCTGGCCTTGCTTGTCGCCGGTAGCGACTTGAAGGCGGGACGTCTCGTCGATGTGATGCCCGGCTGGGAGCCGAGGGGTGGCGTGCTGCATGCCGTCTTCCCCTCGCGGCGGGGCGTGCTTCCTGCCGTGCGTGCGCTGCTCGACTTCCTGGCCGAGCACATCAACGAGATCGACTTCACCAGCGATACCGCCTGGGCGCTGTCTCAGGCAACGAGCGAAGCGTGAGTCACGCCGTAAGCTAGGCCGGGAACGGGGTGGGCCGGGCCGTGGAGAACGGCAGCGGCAGGCTCAGCACAGCCGTACGCCGAGCAGCAGCAACGCAGCATCGGCGGTTTGCCAGCCCCACCAGACCAGTGCCAGGGCACCGGCCAGGACGATCAGAGCGGCAAGTTTCACCAATGGGTAGCGCTTCATGCCTGAGCCTCGCGAGGAGCGTTGCGCTCGATGGGTGCCTCGCTGATGAACCAGTGCAGCAGAGCAGCGATCACCGAGAGCAGAATGGCAAGCTTCCATACCACATCATAGTCGCCGTGCAGGTCGTAGAGCATGCCGCCCAGCCACACGCCGGTGAACGAGCCGACCTGGTGAAACAGGAAGACGATGCCACCCAGCATGGAGAGGTGACGCACGCCGAACACCGAGGCCACGATGCCGTTGGTCAGCGGTACGGTGGAGAGCCACAGCAGGCCGATGGCGATGCCGAACAGGTAGGCGCTGGCGGGGCTCAGCGGCATGAAGACGAAGAGCGCAATCACCGCACCGCGGGTCAGGTAGAGCCAGCTGAGCAGGCGCGGCTTGGAGTAGATTCCGCCCAGCCAGCCGGCGGCGTAGGTACCGAAGATGTTGAACAGCCCCACCAGGGCTAGCACCGTGCTGCCGACGTGCAGCGCCAGGCCGTTGTCGAACAGATAGCCGGGCAGATGCACGCCGATGAACACCACCTGAAAGCCGCACACGAAGAAGCCCAGGCACAGCAGCCAGAAGCCGCGATGGCCGGCGGCTTCATCCAGCGCTCCGCGCAGTGAGAGGTCCGTGGCCAGGCGCGCGGAGGGGCGGTCCTTCAGCATGGCGCCGAGCGGCACCATCATCGCCGCCAGGGCGCCCATGGCCAGCAGCGCGGCCGACCAGCCCAGCCAACCGAGCAGGCCCAGAGTGCCGGGCAGCATGGCGAACTGACCGAACGAGCCCGCCGCGCTGACGATGCCCATGGCCATGCTGCGCTTCTCCGGAGCCACGGCACGGCCCACGGCGCCCAGGATCACCGAGAAAGTGGTGCCCGAGAGCCCCAGGCCGATCAGCAGCCCGGCGGAGAGCGACATGCCCAGCGCCGACTCGGAAATTCCCATGAACAGCAGACCCAGGGCGTAGAGCGCACCGCCGATGACCACCACCCGAGCGGCTCCGTAGCGATCTGCCAGCGCGCCGGTGAAGGGCTGAGCGAAGCCCCAGATCAGGTTCTGCAGCGCCAGGGCGAAGGCGAATACCTCACGCCCCCATCCCAGATCGCTGCTCATGGGCTCCAGAAACAGACCGAATCCATGGCGTAGCCCCATGGCCAGTGAGATGACCAGGCTGCCGAGTAGGATCAGCAGCAGCGAGTGGCGGCGGAGGGCGTCCATGGTTTGTCCCGTTTGCAGGCTAACGAGCATGCACTATCGCGCGTTATCGAAGGGCTGGCAATGTCGCCGTTCGGCGACTTGTTTGTAGCCGCTGCGCCACATGTGTAAAGGCGTTACGCTCCGCTATTATGAACACTGTTCGTCAACTTGGAGATACGCCATGTCACGGCGTCTGGCATTCCCCTTCGTGATCGTACTGGCCGCCATGCTGGTGGCCGGCTGCAGCTACCAACCGGCGCGTATCAGCCCGCAGCCATTGGTCGTCATCGACGATGGCCGTGGGCACCATGGTGGCCCGCCGGGAGGCCGTTTCTGCCCGCCTGGTCTGGCCAAGCAAGGGCGTTGTTGAGGCTGCTTTCAGTTTGGCCTTGCCCAGAGAGTCGCACCAAGAAGAGAGGCGCTAGCTGATGGAAAGCCGACGCCTCCTTGAGGGAATCGAAGGGCATCCAACTTTACCAATGAGGTAAAAGTCATGAAACTGCTCCCGCGTCTGCTCACCCTGGCCGTTCTGCCCCTGATGCTGGCGCTGGCCGGCTGTAGCTACTCACCGGCTCGTGTCACGCCAGAACCGCTGATCGTGGTGGATGGCTCCGACCGCTACTATCACGGAGAAAAGCACCGGCACCGCCACCGTGACCGCTATGTGGAGCGGCACTACTACTACCACGACGGTCGTCGCCACCGTGATCATCGCGGCGGCTTCTGCCCACCCGGGCTGCGCATGCAGGGACGCTGCTGAGGGAGCCGGGAGGTTTCACGATGCCGCCCGGCAGGGTAGGGTAGAAGAACTATCGACTCGCTTCGCTTGAGGAACCGAGATGAAGCTCTTCTACCACCCCGATCAGGAGCTGCACGCACCGGGCTCCTTCCTGCTGCGCGGCAAGATCACCGCGTCTCCTGAGGGCCCGGTGCGTGCCGAGCTGCTGGCCAGGGGTATCGAGGCCACCGGTCTGGCACTGCACGAGCCGGAGGACCTCGACAGCCCGCGGCTGCGCAGCCGTCTGGAGAAGATCCATACGCCGCGCTATTTGAGCTTCCTCGAAACCATTCATGCCCGCTGGCGTGAGCTGCCCGGTGCTTCCGAACTGGTGATGCCCAACATTCATCCCTGCGGCGGTGGGCATCACTATCCACGTCACCCGGTGGGGCAGGCGGGCTGGCATCTGCACGACATGGCGTGCCCCATCGGCGCCGACAGTTTCCGCGGCATACTGGCCAGCGCGGCCACGGCCCAGGCGGCTGCCGAGGCGCTGCTGGAAGGCCATGGCACTACCTACGCACTGTGTCGTCCTCCCGGCCACCACGCCGGCCCCGACCGGGCTGGTGGATTCTGCTTCCTCAACAACTCAGCACTGGCGGCCACGGTGCTGCGCGAGCACTTCTCGCGGGTGGCGATACTGGATGTCGACCTGCATCACGGCAACGGCACCCAGGACATCTTCTACTACCGGGGCGATGTCTGGACAGGCTCGCTGCACGTGGATCCGAGCGATTTCTACCCTTTCTTCTGGGGCGGCGCCAACGAGGAGGGCATGGGCGAAGGACTGGGTGCCAACGTCAACCTGCCGCTGCCGTTGGGCAGCGACGGGGCGGCCTTCCTCGAGGCGCTGGAAACCCTGATCGCCAGGCTGGAAGCCTTCCGCCCCGAAGCCGTGGTCGTGGCTCTGGGGCTCGATGCGCACCGCGACGATCCGCTGGCCGGCATGACGCTCGAGACGCATGATTTCACTGCCGTGGGGCGTCGCCTGAGCCGAATGAAACTGCCTGTCGTCTTGGTTCAGGAGGGCGGCTACCCGACCGAGCACCTGGGCAATAACCTTGCCGCCTTCATGGATGGCTTCATGGGTGGCTGACGTCACCCCGTAGGCATGCCATGATCGGCTGCTTCATTCCCATCACCTTTTGCAAGAGAGAACGACATGTCCGTGCAATACCATGAAAGCAACGCCCGCATGAGCCAGATCGCCGTGCACAACGGTACCGTCTATCTGGCCGGCCAGGTGCCGAGCGATGCCACTGCCGACATGCGCGGCCAGACCGAACAGGTATTGGCGCGCATCGACGAGCTGCTGGCTCAGGCCGGCAGCTCCAAGGAGCATCTCATCTCGGCCCAGGTGTGGGTCACCGACATGGCCGAGTTCGACCAGATGAACGCCGCCTGGGAAGCCTGGGTGGTGCCGGGGCGTCCGCCGGTTCGCGCCGCGCTGGAGGCCAAGCTGGCCAAGCCCGAGTGGAAAGTCGAGATCATGGTGATCGCGGCTCTGCCGGAGGCCTGACATGCGCGTCGTCACCGCCGATGAGGTAGCCGCCGCGCTGCCCTGGGACGCGCTGATCGAGCGACTGGCGCTGACCTTCCGTGAAGGGGTCGAGGCGCCGCCGCGTCATCATCACGCCATGCATCGGCCGGATGGCGAAGCCACCATGCTGTTGATGCCGGCCTGGGAACGGGCCGGCTACATTGGCGTGAAGATGGTCAACGTTTTCCCGCAGAATGCCGAGCATGGCCTGCCGGCCATCGCCGGCGTCTATTTTCTCAGCGAGGGGGCCCATGGCCGCCCGCTGGCCTGCCTCGAGGGCAGTGAGCTGACCCGGCGGCGCACGGCGGCAGCCTCTGCGCTGGCGGCCCGCGAGCTGGCTCGGGAGGACGCCCAGTCGCTGCTGGTGGTGGGCACCGGCAAGCTGGCCCCCATGGTGATCGAGGCACACGCCGCGGTGCGCCCCATTCGGCGCGTGCGCGTGTGGGGGCGCAACCTGGAGAAGGCACGCCAGGTGGCGGCGGAGTACGCCGAGCGCTTCGACTGCGAGGCGGTGGAGGATCTTGCCGCCGCTGCTCGCGAGGCCGATGTGATCAGCTGCGTGACGCTCTCCACCGAGCCGTTGATACGCGGTGAGTGGCTCACTCCCGGTACGCACCTCGATCTGATCGGCGCCTTTCGCCCCAGCATGCGTGAGACCGACGCCGAGTGTCTGCGCCGTTCCCAGGTGTTCGTCGACACCTACGCCGGGGCCCGGGGCGAGGCAGGTGATCTGCACCAGGCCATCGCGGAAGGTGCGTTCTCCTTCGATGACATCGCCGCCGATCTGGCGGAGCTGCTCAAAGGGGAGAAGCCGGGGCGTACAAGTCCCGATGCGATCACGCTGTTCAAGTCGGTGGGCGCTTCTCTCGAGGATCTGGCAGCTGCCATCGAGGTCTGGGAGCAACTGGAGAAGCGGCCATGAGCGAAGGGCGCAGAACCGGCTTCTTCTGGCACGAGCGCTGTTTCTGGCATGACCCCGGTGCCATCGGCGTGTTCTCGGCGCCGGGGGAGTTCCTGCAGCCGCAGCCCGCTTCCGAGAGCCCCGAGAGCAAGCGCCGGCTGAAGAACCTGCTCGAAGTCTCGGGGCTGATCGACGAGCTCGAGGTGCGCAAGGCGCCGCCAGCCAGCCGCGAGGACCTGGCGCGATTCCACACCGGGCGCTATCTGGACGAACTCGAAGAGGGCGACAGGACTTACGGCGGTGATGCCGGTGAATGTGCCCCGTACACGCCGGGCAGCCTGGCGGCGGCCCGCCAGTCGGCCGGTCTGGCGATCGCGGCGGTGGAGGCGGTGGCCGGCGGTGAGTTGCCCAATGCCTATGCCCTGTGTCGCCCGCCGGGACATCACGCCGAGGCCGACCGCGGTCGCGGCTTCTGCCTGCTCGGCAACATTCCCGTGGCGGTGATGCACGCCAGGGCGCTGGGCCTGGTTCGGCGCGTGGCGATTCTCGACTGGGACGTTCATCACGGCAACGGCCAGCAGGCGGCGTTCTACGACGACCCCGACGTGCTGACGGTGTCGATTCACCAGGCCGGCAACTATCCGCTCGACACCGGCGACTTCGATGAGCTGGGCGAGGGCGCGGGCCTTGGTGCCAACCTCAACCTGCCGATGCCGCCCGGCAGTGGCATCGGTGCCTACCGCTATGCCATGCAGGAGCTGGTGTTGCCTGCCATCGGCGACTTCGCTCCCGATCTGATCGTGGTGGCCTGCGGCTACGACGCCTGCGGCAAGGATCCACTCGGCAAGATGATGCTCAACAGCTCTGCCTTCGCTGCCATGACGCAGCAACTTAAGGCCCTGGCCGAGCGTATCAGTGGCGGCAAGCTGGTGATGATTCATGAGGGCGGCTATTCCGAAGGCTACGTGCCGCTGTGCGGTCATGCGGTGCTGCAAGCCCTGTCGGGTAGCCGTATTGCGGTGCCCGATCCGCAGGACGACGAGATCGCCGCCTGGGCTTACCAGGCGCTGCAACCCCATCAGCGCGCGCTGATCGACAGCTGGCGAGAGGGGTGGCGGCGCGTTGGAACGACGAGGACGACATGACCCCGCTATACGATCGTGACGGCTGGATCTGGCTGGATGGCAAGTGGCTGCCCTGGCGCGACGCCAAGACGCACCTGCTCACCCACACCCTGCACTACGGCATGGGCTGCTTCGAGGGTGTGCGGGCTTATGCGGGAGCCCACGGAACCCACCTGTTTCGGGTCGCCGAGCATACCCGCCGGCTGCTCGACAGTGCCCACGCCCTGGACATCCCCGTGGCCTTCGACGAAGAAACGCTGATCGAGGCCCAGCGCCAGTGCCTGGTGCGCAACGAATTGCGCAATGCCTATCTCAAGCCGACCGTGTTCTTCGGCGCCGAAGGGCTGGGGCTGCGCGCCAAGGGGCTTTCGGTACACGTCATGATCGCCGCCTGGGATCTGGGCGATTACATTTCGGCCGAAGCCGCCACCCTGGGGCTGCGGGCGTTGACCTCCTCCTGGGCTCGGCATCACGTCAACATCAGCCTCTGCCGGGCCAAGACCAACGGCCATTATGTCAACTCCATGCTGGCGCTCAACACCGCCGTCAAGGCCGGTTTCGACGAGGCGATCATGCTCGACCCCGAGGGCTACGTGGCCGAGGCATCCGCCGCCAACGTCTTCCTGCTGCGCGACGGGGCGCTGCATACGCCGGAAGTGACTTCCTGCCTGCAGGGCATCACCCGCGACAGCGTGATTCGCCTGGCTCGCAACGTGCTCGGGCTCGAGGTGCGCGAGCGCCGCATTACCCGCGACGAGCTGTATACCGCTGACGAGGCCTTCGTCACCGGCACGGCGGCGGAGATCCTGCCGCTGCGTGAGCTCGACGGACGGCATATCGGCGCCCGAGCCGGCGCACCATTGCCCGAGCAGCCCATCGACCTCAACTCCGTGACGGCGCAGTTGCAGCGGCTCTATCGACAGGTCACCCGCGGCGAGTTGGAAGGCCGCCTGACGGACTATGCCGCCTGGCTGACGCCAGCCTGATTTCGACGTTCGTCACCTCATACCACTGCGAGACGGGCATGGCCTTCTACAGGCTGCTAATATGGCCGCATCTCGGAAGAAGTGGAATGAAATGGCTCAGCTGATAGTAGGTATTGTCGCCCATACCGTACTGGCGTTGGCGGCTATGTGGGGCGCAGCTGCGCTGTGGTTCCGACTGCCCGGTACGCCGAACCTGCGGCGCCTGGCGGTCACGGGATGGAGCCTGGTCGCCCTGGTGCTGGTCATGCTCGGCGCCCAGGGGATCTGGCCGGCAAGCGTTGTCTTGCTGCTGCTGTTGGCGGCGCTGCTTATCTGGTGGTTCCGTCTGCAGCCCACCCATGATCGTCCCTGGTCGGCGGACGTAGTCCATCTGGCCACGGGTGAGGTGCGCGGCGATCGCCTGACGCTGCATCACGTGCGTGACTTCGACTGGCACACCCGAGACGAGGCGGACGAGCACTGGGAAGAGCGCAGCTACGACCTCGAACGGCTCGACTCGGTGGACATGATCGTCTCCAGTTGGGGGCGCCCCGGTGTCGCTCACGTGATGATCTCGTTCGGCTTCGAAGGTGAGCGCTTCGTGCTTTTCTCCGTGGAGGTACGGCGCCTGAAGGGCGAGCGCTTCTCCGAGATCGGTGGTTTCTTCCGCCAGTACGAGCTTGCCATCGTTGCCGCCGACGAGCGCGATGCAGTGGGGCTGCGCACCAAGGTGCGCGGCGAGCGGGTCTCGATCTATCGCCTGCACATGTCGCGCAGGGCGATGCGTTCGCTGCTGCTGGCCTACGTCGACGAAGCCAATGCGCTGGTCGAATCACCGCGTTTCTACAACACCATCACGGCCAATTGCACTTCGCTGATCTTCGACATGGCGCGCGGCATCGGCGCACGCCTGCCGTTCGATTACCGGCTGCTGGTCACCGACCGGTTGCCGGGCTATGCCTTCAAGGTGGGCGGGCTGTGGCCCGGCCATTCGCTACCCGAGCTGGAAGCCGGCGGCCGGATCGACGAGCGGGCACGGCAGGTTCACCGCGCGCCCGATTTCTCGCAGCGAATCCGTGAGGGAGTGCCGGGCTGGGAGTCGCTGCACGTCGGCGAGTCGGAAGTCGTGGAAGAGCGTCGGGGGTCATAACAGCGCGTCAGGGCATGAAAGAAAGAGCGCCACGGGCAAGTAGCCTCGTGGCGCATGTCTCCCTGGGCATATTCGATGCCGCATCCCGTTCCGCTTCCTTGCTCGCGTCCGTGTCGTACCTTCGACAGTGTCCATTGCCCGATCCCCTCATGGGATCACGCCCTTTTTCTCACGGCGGCGATGACAGTGCCGTAACGATCAAAAGAAGGTTCCGTGACAGGGCATTTCGAAGCCTAGTCGCCCGTGGCGGATTCTTCCAGCGAGCGAAGCAGACCTCGCAGCAGCGACAGCTCCTTGCGGCTGGGCTGAGCCCGGGCGAACAGGGCTTGCAACTGGGCCTCGGTGCGGGCATGGGGCTGGGTCAGAAAGCCACTCACCTGCATCACCCGGCTCAAGTGCTCATGGAAGTGCGCCATCTGCTCGCGGGTCGGCTGACGCTCCTCGGCAGGGCGCGCATGGCGATAGCCGTTCTCTGGCCGCAGGCGCCAAGCCTTGAATACCTCGTAGGCGAGCACCTGTACCGCCTGGGAGAGATTGAGGATGCCGTAGTCCGGGTTGGCGGGGATGCTGACCTGATGGCTGCACAGCCGGATCTCGTCGTTGGTCAAACCGAAGCGCTCGCGGCCGAACACCAGGGCCACCGGATCGCCCGCGGCGTTTTCCACCAGCTCCCGGGCCATCGCCTCGGGCTCGTCGAAATGTGGCAGGGGCAGGCTGCGCAGCCGGGCGCTGGCGCCTACCACCTGGACGCAGTCGGCCACCGCCTCTGCCAGCGTGGCCACCACTCGGGCGCCGTCGACCACGTCCTCGGCGCCAGCTGCCAGCCGTGACGCCTCGCTATCGGGAAAACAGCGGGGGGTGACCAGCACCAGATTCGTCAGGCCCATGGTCTTCATGGCTCGCGCCGAGGCGCCGATGTTGCCGGGGTGATAAGTCTGGACGAGGACGATACGGATATTGGCGAGCATGGGGTCGGCTTGCTTGTTGGGAAAAGCGTGATGGTAGCCCAAAAAGCACAAGCCCCGCACGATGGCGGGGCTTGTAAAGGGCTTGGGAGTTGGCCGGCTTACATCATGCCGCCCATGCCACCCATTCCACCCATGCCGCCCATGTCCGGGCCGCCTTCTTTCTCTTCCGGATCGTCGGCGATCATGCACTCGGTGGTGATCATGAGGCCTGCCACGGAGCCGGCGGACTGCAGCGCGGTACGGGTCACCTTGGCCGGGTCCAGCACGCCCATTTCGAACAGGTCGCCGAACTCGCCGGTCTGGGCGTTGTAGCCGAAGTTGCCCTGGCCAGCCTTCACCTCGTTGAGGATCACGGAAGCTTCCTGACCGGCGTTGGTGACGATCTGACGCAGCGGAGACTCCATGGCGCGCAGCGCGATGGCGATACCGTGGGTCTGGTCCTCGTTCTCACCCTTGAGGTCCTTGATCTTGGTCAGCACGCGAACCAGAGCGGTACCACCGCCAGGCACTACGCCTTCCTCGACCGCAGCGCGAGTGGAGTGCAGGGCGTCTTCGACGCGGGCCTTCTTCTCCTTCATCTCGACTTCGGTGGCAGCACCGACGCGGATGACGGCAACACCGCCGGCCAGCTTGGCGACGCGCTCCTGCAGCTTCTCGCGGTCGTAGTCGGAAGAGGTGTCTTCGATCTGCGCGCGGATCTGGTTGACGCGGGCTTCGATGTCGCCCTCGTTACCGGCGCCGTCGATGATGGTGGTGTTCTCCTTGGACATGGTGATGCGCTTGGCGCTGCCCAGGTGATCCAGGTTGGCCTGCTCCAGAGTCAGACCCACTTCCTCGGAGATCACGGTGCCGTTGGTCAGGATGGCGATATCCTGCAGCATGGCCTTGCGACGGTCGCCGAAGCCGGGCGCCTTGGCAGCCGCAACCTTGACGATGCCGCGCATGTTGTTGACCACCAGGGTGGCCAGGGCCTCGCCTTCGATGTCCTCGGCGATGATCGCCAGCGGCTTGCCGGACTTGGCGACGGCTTCCAGCACCGGCAGCAGTTCGCGGATGTTGGAGATCTTCTTGTCGACCAGCAGCAGGTAGGGGTCTTCCAGCTCGACCGCCATGGTGTCCTGGTTGGTCACGAAGTAGGGCGACAGGTAGCCGCGGTCGAACTGCATGCCTTCGACCACTTCCAGCTCGTCCTCGAAGCCGCGACCTTCGTCGACGGTGATGACGCCTTCCTTGCCGACCTTCTCCATCGCTTCGGCGATGATCTCACCGATACGCTTGTCGCCGTTGGCGGAGATGGTGCCGACCTGAGCGATGGCCTTGGAATCGGTGCAGGGCACGGCCAGGGCTTCGATTTCCTTGACGGCGGCAATGACGGCCTGGTCGATGCCGCGCTTCAGGTCCATCGGGTTCATGCCGGCGGTCACGCCCTTCATGCCCTCGGTGACGATGGATTGAGCCAGCACGGTGGCGGTGGTGGTGCCGTCACCGGCGACGTCGGAGGTCTTGGAAGCGACTTCCTTGACCATCTGCGCGCCCATGTTCTCGAACTTGTCTTTCAGCTCGATTTCCTTGGCCACGGAGACGCCGTCCTTGGTCACGGTCGGTGCGCCGAAGGACTTCTCCAGCACCACGTTACGGCCCTTCGGACCCAGGGTGGCCTTGACGGCGTTGGCCAGAACGTCAACGCCACGGGCCATGCGCTTGCGTGCATCATCGGAGAATTTGACTTGTTTCGCTGCCATTTTTCGTTACTTCCTGTGAGTTCGTGAACGTCTTATGGGAACGGAGTAGGGTTCGTCGGCTCAGCCTTCGACCACGGCGAGAATGTCGGACTCGCTCATGATCAGGACTTCCTCGCCATCGATCTTCTGCTTCTCGACGCCAAAGCCATCCTTGAAAATCACGGTATCGCCGACTTTGACGTCCAGCGGGCGAACATCGCCGTTGTCGAGAATCCGGCCGTTACCGACGGCGAGCACTTCGCCACGAGTCGGCTTTTCCTGGGCGTTGCCCGGAAGCACGATGCCGCCAGCGGTTTTTTGCTCTTCTTCAACGCGACGGATGACGACGCGATCGTGCAAGGGACGGATGTTCATTGCTCACGTTCTCCTGATGGTCTGTGATGCCATGCCTGGACATGGCGGTTCGTCATTCACTTCCAGAGGGTCTGGAAGGGGAGGCGAGGACGCCTTCCTTGTCAAAGGCACCGAGCTCCGCTCGGCGCCGTAGCCTTGTGCTGACCGAGAAATGGGGCCGGGCAAATGCCTTTCAAGGGTCAGCAGTAAAAAAATTTCACGCTTCGCCGAATCCTCTCAACCCCGACGCCGTGGCTCGTCGCGGCTGATGAAGTCGCCTTCCAGCGGCGGCCCCTGCTCGTCGCTGCGCTGCCGTTCGGCTTCATGCCCGTGCTGCTGCCACCCGGCATCGTGTCGTGCTTCATCTTGTTGCGCTGCGCTCGAGTTCTGACGGGTGACCGTGGCAAGCCAGCGCAGATTGAGCAGCGCCAGCAGTCGGGCAAGCAGGCGCCGTGCGCCGGGCATCACACAGAGCAGACCGAGCGCATCGGACAGGAAGCCCGGAGCGAGCATCAGCGCGCCACCGAATATGAGAGCGGCGCCGGTAAGCAATTCGCTGGAGGGCAGCTCGCCCTGAGCCATGCGCTCGCGGGCGCGTAGCAGCGTGGCGGTACCCTGCTGCCGGATCAGGTAGAGACCGGTGAAGCCGGTGGCCAGTACCAGAAGCAGAGTGGGCAGCAGACCGATCTGGCTGCCGACGGAGAACAGGACGACGAAGTCGAGTAGGGTGAACAGCGAGAAGAAGAGCAGTAGCGGCATGTCGGCTCCGAGGGTGTCGTTCAGTGCTAAATGGGGATGCTCGACCGGAATTCAAGCGCATGCGTACGGCCCGCTTGGCATTCACGGTCCTCATCCTTTATGCTGCAATGCACAAAAGATCCTTTCAGCCTCAAGTCGGCGCCCTGAAGTGCCGAATAGAGGAGTAAGGCAAGAAGAATGGCTCGCTCGTCAGGCTCGGCCGCCTGGCAGGGCAATGAGCCCAAGACTCATACCTCTGACAAGGGACAACGAATGAAACTGGACAAGAGCGTAATTGCCATCACGGGCGGCGCCCGTGGCCTTGGTTTTGCCATGGCACAGCGTCTCGGACGTCAGGGCGCCCAACTGGCGTTGCTGGACATGGACACGGATGCCTTGGACAAGGCCGTCTCCGTGTTGCATGCAGAAGGCATCGAGGCGGGAGCGTTTCAGGTCAACGTGGCTGACGAAGCATCGGTGAAGCGCGCCTTCGGTGACGTGGCGGCTCGCCTGGGGCCGGTCAGCGGTCTCGTCAACAATGCCGGCATTCTGCGCGATGCGCTGCTGGTCAAGGCGAAGGACGGCAAGGTCGAGAAGACCATGTCGCTGGAGCAGTGGCAGTCGGTCATCGACGTCAATCTCACCGGTGTGTTCCTGTGCGGTCGCGAAGCCGCGGCGCAGATGGTCGAGGCGGGGCACGACGGGGTGATCGTCAACATTTCCAGCATCTCCCGGGCGGGCAACATGGGGCAGAGCAACTACGCCGCGGCCAAGGCCGCCGTGGTGGCGCTGACCACCACCTGGGCCAAGGAGCTGGCGCGCTATGGCATTCGTGTGGGCGCGGTGGCGCCGGGCTTCATCGAGACCGACATGACCGCCTCGATGCGCGAGGACATGCTGGAGAAGCTGACCGCAGGCGTGCCGCTCAAGCGTCTCGGCAACCCGGACCACATCGCCCAGAGCGTGGCGTTCATCATCGAGAACGACTACTTCACCGGGCGCGTGATCGAATGCGATGGCGGCCTGCGCTTGTAGTACGCCAGAACGTTACTCTGCGCCATACGACAGCGAGGCCGGCATCTGCCGGCCTCGCTGTGTATGGCCAATGCCTAGCGCAAGCTCGCCTCAGAACGTGACCTGATCGCGGAACTTGTCCACTGTGGCTTGGCCGATACCGCTGACCTGCGTGAGGTCGTCGGCACTCTCGAAGTTGCCGTTGGCTTCGCGATACTCGACGATCGCCTGGGCCCGGCTCGGGCCGACCCCCGGCAGTTCGGTGAGTAGCTCGGCATCGGCGGTGTTGACGTTGATCGGAGCGACGTCCTCAGCCGCAGCGAGCGAGGCGAAGCTCAGCAGGAGTGCCAGCAGTGCACCTTGAAGGATCCTTTTCATATTCTTCTCTCGTATGGTTTACGTAACGGCACCGTAACGGTGCCGCTTTTCAACCTAATCGAGATCGGGGCGGTAGCGAGAGAGGCATATCGCCATTTGCTACGTAAGACAATGCCGATAAATTTTGGGAGACATCGACCCAAAACGTTGTGAGCCGGGCAGCCAGGACGGCTGCGCCAGCCCGCATGAGCCGCTCAGTGCTGCTCGGCGACCTTGTCGGTGCGTGCCGCCAGGATGAAGTCGTTCTTGTGCAGCCCTTTCATTTCATGGGACCACCAGGTCACGGTGACCTTGCCCCATTCGGTGAGCAGGGCGGGGTGGTGGCCGGCTTCCTCGGCAATCTCGCCGACTCGGTTGGTGAAGGCCAGCGCCTGCTTGAAGTTGCGGAACTTGAAGACGCGTTCGAGCTGCTTGATGCCGTCGCGCTCCTCTACGCTCCACTCGGGAATGTCGCGCTTGAGCGTATCGAGCTCGTCGTCGGTGACATGGGGGGCGTCCCAGCTGCACGCTTCGCACTGCTGTTCGGAAAGTTGGCTCATGGTCACTCCTCGTCAGGGTTTGTTGGTATTGGTGTCGTCGCTGGCGTTCGGCTTTATGCCTTGGCTGCCTTCGGGGCCGGCTCGAAGCGCGGTTCGTGCAGGCCCAGCTCCATGGCCCGGTGCACCATGGCCATGATGTCCTGCTGGGAAAGGTCGTGCAGGGTCGTGAGATCGTCCAGTACGTAATAGAGCGGCTGCAGGATGTCGATGCGGTACGGGGTGCGCAGCGCCTCGATGGGATCGAACGGCAGATGCTCGGGAGTATCCGACAGTGCGTGCAGGGTCTCCTTGGGCGAGGAGATGATGCCGCCACCGTAGATGCGCCGGCCCGCCGGGGTGTCCACCAGACCGAACTCCACCGTCATCCAGTACAGGCGCGCCAGATAGACTCTCTGCTTAGGTTCGGCTTCAAGGCCCAGGCGGCCGTAGGTGGCGGTGAACTCGGCGAAGGCCGGATTGGTGAGCATCGGGCAGTGACCGAAGATCTCGTGGAAGATGTCCGGCTCCTTGAGGTAGTCGAGCTCTTCCGGGGTACGGATGAAGGTGGCCACCGGGAAGCGCCGGTTGGCCAGCAGCTTGAAGAAGGTGTCGAACGGGATCAGCGCCGGTACCTGGGCGGTTTGCCAGCCGGTGGCCGCTTGCAGCACGCGGTCGATGTCGGCGAGCTGGGGGATGCGGTCCTCGGGCAGGGCGAGGCGCTCCAGGCCGTCGAGATACTCCTGGCAGACGCGCCCTTCGAGCATGCCGAGCTGGCGCTGCATCAGGGTCTGCCAGGTGGCGTTGTCCTGTTCCGGCCAGTCGATGTAGCCATTCTCGTCGGGCAGACGGGCGCGGTAGCCGGTCTTGCTGGCGACATCGCTCAAATGCGGGTTGGATGACGTCATGGGGCACTCCGGTCGGCTGAAATCTTGTGTTTGTGTGGCGAACCTTTGACTCGAGTCTAGGGCCGGTGTGCGCGTTGTCTGTCAGTCTTCGGATGGCTTTTTCGAAGGGAAGTGAGGTTTGGGCGTAAAGAAATCGTGACGGCTGATGTCGGATCGTCTTTCCATATCGTCAACTTCAGCAGCGTCGAGGTTTGTACCGCTAGAGGTGTCACGTTATCTTTACAGGCGAGTCACGTCGGCTTGACGTACTTTTTCGCGCCCGGAGGCACCAGCGCCATGAGATTGAGGTTTCGCTGCCAGAACCGTATCGGCATCCTGCGCGATATCGTGTCGCACTTCGTCGACTACGGCCTCAACGTGGCGCGGGGCGAAGTGGGCGGTGAGCATGGCAACGCCATCTATCTGCACATTCCCAACCTGCTCAATGCGCAACTGGCCACGCTGAAACCGGTGCTCGAGGCGATACCGGGAGTGTTCGGCGTGCGCCGGGTCAGCCTGATGCCCAGCGAGCGGCGCCATCTCGAGCTCGATGCGCTGCTGTCGTCGCTCTCCGATCCGGTGATGTCGATCGACATGGAGGGGCACGTGGTGGCCGCCAACCGCGCGGCCGGGCAGCTGCTCGGGGTGCGCATCGACGAGGTGCCGGGGCTATCGCTCAACCGCTACCTGCCCGACGTGGATCTGCCGGCGCTGGTTCGGCGCAACAATGCGCGGGTCAACGGCCTGCGCATCAAGCTGCGCGATGCGACCTTCCTCGCCGACATCGCACCACTGCATCGTGAGCACCACGACGACGTGGCTTCCCTGGCCGGAGCCGTGGTGACCCTGCACAGCGCTGACCGGATCGGCGAGCGCATCTACCAGGTACAGCGCCAAGAGCTGCGTGGTTTCGATGCGCTGTTCCAGGCGAGTCCCCGACTTGCTGCGCTGATTCGCGAGGCGCGGCGCATGGCGCCGCTGGACGCGCCGCTGCTGATCCACGGTGAAACCGGTACCGGTAAAGAGCTGCTGGCGCGGGCCTGCCACCTGGCCAGCGCCCGTGGGCAGTCGCCGTTCATGGCGCTCAACTGCGCCGGCCTGCCGGAATCGATGGCCGAGACGGAGCTGTTCGGCTATGCGCCGGGTGCTTTCGAGGGGGCGCGCCCGGAGGGCAAGCTCGGCCTGCTGGAGATGACCGCGGGCGGCACCATCTTCCTCGACGAAGTGGGTGAGATGAGCCCGCGGCTGCAGGTCAAGCTGCTGCGCTTCCTGCAGGACGGGGGCTTTCGTCGGGTGGGCAGCGACGAGGAGACCTATCTCGACGTGCGGGTGATCTGTGCCACCCAGCAGGATCTGCCCCGGCTCTGCGCCGAAGGCCATTTCCGCCAGGATCTCTATCATCGGCTCAACGTGTTGTCGCTGGCGGTGCCGCCGTTGCGCGACTGTCTCGACGGTATCGAGGCCATGGCGCTGCACTTCATCGATCGCGCCGCGCGTCAGATCGGCTGCCGTATGCCGTCGCTGTCACCGGCGGCGCTGGCCAGGCTCTCCACCTACCACTGGCCCGGCAACGTGCGCCAGTTCGAGAACGTGCTGTTCCAGGCGGTGTCGCTGTGCGAGGGCGACGCCATCGAGCCCGCCCACCTGCGCTTGCCGGACGTGGGCGAGACGCCGGGGCTCTCGGGCATCGACCTCGACGGCTCGCTCGCCGACATCATGGGCGACGTGGAGCGCCGCATCCTGGCCTTGCTCTATCCGCAGTATCCCTCCAGCCGCCAGTTGGCCAAGCGGCTCGGGGTCTCGCATACCACCATTGCCAACAAGCTGCGCCATTACGGCATCGGTGCCGCCGACGCCTGACCATCGATCGATGTCGTGCGGGCGGCCAGCTCCCTGACCTCGGCGTAACGGTACGCTTCCAGCGCGCCGAAGCCCGCCAGGCGGCGCGCCTTGAGCCGGGTGAGCAGGGGAGACGTCAGGCCGCACAGGAAGCGGGCCAGTAGATCGGGGGTGACGGGATGAGGCTCGTCGCTGGCGGCCAGCTGTTGCACCAGCTCTCCCGTGAGGCGTGCGACGGCCTCGCTCGACAGCGGCTCGAGCGGCTCGGGCTCCGGCAGACGAGCGACGGCGCCGCGACACGCCGAGCAGTGGCCGCAGCGCTCCGGCGCCCGGGTGTCACCGAACCATTCGGCCAGTCGGCGGCTCAGGCACGCCTCGCTCTCGAACAACGCCAGCATGGCGTGCAGACGTTCGACCTCGGCCCGCTCTTTGTCGTGGAAATAGGCGTGCAGCTCTTCGCTCAGGGCCGCGGCGTCGATGTCGCCGCGCAGCACCTCATAGACCTCGGTCATCTGCTTGCTTTCGAGCACCATCCAGCCCTGGGCGACGAAATAGTCTAGCGCGGTGAGCACGCGGGCGCGCTCGACGTTGAGGCCGCGCTCCTCGCCTAGCCGTTCGAGGGCCGCGAAGTCGAGGTTGAACCAGGTGCGGGCACGCTGCGAGGCGTCGACAATCGCCTGAACGAAGGCGCTGCGTTCGCCCTGGAAGCGCGATACCAGCACTTCGGGCTCGTCGTGCAGGCGGAAGCGGTACTCGGCGAAGTAGCTGTAGCGCGGCGCGATATAGCCACGCAGTTCGAGTTGCACCAGCAGTGTCTTGAGCGGCAGCGGGCGAATGTTGCTGTGCTGGGAGAGCGAGTTGAGCACCAGCTCCCATTGGCGTGAGGTCCCGGCCGCCTCGATCAGCTCGTCGATCACCTTGCGGATGCCGTGGGGCTCCGGGGTGTCGCCGTAGACGAAGTTCTCCAGCACGTTGACGTGATCGCGCCCGGCCAGCATCAAGCAATCGGAGGGCTGGCCATCGCGGCCGGCACGGCCGATCTCCTGGCTGTAGTTCTCCACCGACTTGGGCAGGTCGAAGTGCACCACGTTACGGATGTCGGCCTTGTCGATGCCCATGCCGAAGGCGATGGTGGCGACGATGCAGGGCGTATGGCCTTCCATGAAGTTGCGCTGGATGCGCTCGCGGGTCTCGGCGTCGAGCCCGGCGTGGTAGGCGGTGGCAACGAAACCCGCCTTGCTCAGGTAGGCGGCCAAACGCTCGGCGGTCTGCTGCAGGGTGACGTAGACGATGGTGGGCTGGGGCGGCTCGCCGCCGAGACGGGGCCTGAGCCACTCGACCAGGCGACGCGGGCGCGTCTCGGCCGGCACCGGCGCCACTTCCAGGTTGAGATTGGGGCGGTAGAAGCCGGTGGCGGTGACGTCGGCCTCGGCGATGCCGAAGCGCTCGCGCATGTCGGCGATCACCCGCGGCGTGGCCGTGGCGGTCAGCAGCAGCACTTGGGGAATGCCGAACTCATGGCGGTAGTGGGGCAGCTTGAGGTAATCGGGGCGGAAGTTGTGACCCCACTCAGAGATGCAGTGGGCCTCGTCGACCACCAATAGCGATATCGGCACGCGGCGGATGAAAGCGCGAAAGCGCTCGTTCTTGAGTCGTTCCACCGAGACCATGAGGATGCGGATCTCGCCGCGCTTGACGCCTTCCATCACCGCCGCCGTTTCCTCGCGGCTCTGACCCGAGTCGATGCTGGCGGCGGCGATGCCGTGGCGGGCCAGGAACGACAGCTGATCCTGCATCAGCGCCAGCAGCGGCGAGATGACCAGCGTCAGGTGGGGCAGGTGCAGGGCGGGTAGCTGATAGCACAGCGACTTGCCGGAGCCGGTGGGAAAGATCGCCGCCGCCGAACGGCCGCTGGTTATCGCCTCGATGACCGGGCGCTGTCCGGAGCGGAAGTCGTCATAGCCGAAGACCTGCTTTAACGTCTGATCGATCACTTGGGCACTCCCTGCGCTGCTGTGGACTCCGAGGCGAGAAGGTGACGATCTCGCCAGACAGCGAGCATTCTCGCATATCGGCAAACCGGCCGTTTCCACGTGGCTGCGTGTAAAAGCAGAGACCGTGTGAAAATGGAGCCATCCGCGCCATGACCCGAGGTGCCGAGCTTGGCATAATGCTCCTTTTTCTTCGCCCGCAGGGAAGACCCCATGACCGCCTGGAGCAAGCTGCTGATCGCCACGACGCGGCTGATCGACCTGCACGACAGCGCCCACGAGCCCGGCTCGCCCTTCGTCCAGGTGAGCCAGGAGCAGCGTCGCGGGCTGCGCGACGGCTACTGGCTCGACCTCGGCTGCCTGCTGCTCGACTATCTGCTCGACGAGGACTTCGCCACCAACAGCGCCTTCGTCTCGCAGAGCCGCTGCCTCAATCACCTGCGCGAGAGCTACCCCGGACTGCCCCACGACGATCTGAGCTTCGTCATCAATCTGCTCTCCACCCCCAGCGAGATCCATTTTCGTCAGCCATCGCCATCGCCGACGACGAGCGACGACGCGACGGCAGAGGAGCGCAGCCGGCGCAGCACCAAGCGCACCGCGCTGATCGAGAAGCAGGGCCAGACCGGCCAGGTGCGCCTCACCCCGAGCGGCCGCCAGGCGGTGACCCTGGCCAGCCAGGTCGAGGACCTTCTCTACTCCGAATACGACGCGGCCAAGGTACTGGCGGCGCTGGCGCGGGGCGACTTCTCCCGCATTCCCGACATCACCAACCAGATCCTGCTGGCGATCCGTGCCCTGACCCAGGAACTGCGACGGGTGCGCGAGAATCCCACCCGCGAGGGCAAGCTCTCCGCTCTGCTCGACAACGAGCGCCACTACCATAACGCCCTGACCAACATTCAGCAGACGCTGCTCGACGCCCGTGCCCAGCTCGCCACGCCGCGCCTGATGGAGCGCTTCGAGAGCTGGCGCGAAGCGCAGTCCGACGACTGGGACCTGCGCGTGCTCTCCAGCGCCATCGGCCGTGTGCTCACCGCCATCGAGAACCTCTCGCGCCGGCTTTCCGAGCTGCTGGCCGATATCGCCGAGGGGCGCATCCAGGCCATGGGCGTGATCGACTTCCAGGACATGGCGCGCCAGCTATTGGAGGCGCCGCCCGCAGGCGCGCTGCGCGACGCCGTGGTGGCGCGCATGATGCCTCTGCACGTGCAGGCCACCTTCCCGCGCCTGGCGCCGCTGGTGCCGCTGCTCGAGAGTCGCCGCGCCGACGCCAGCCCGGTGGCGCTGGTGTTCGACGAGGCGCGTGACGCGGCGCCGGAGGACCCGCTGCTGGCACGCTTCCTCGAAGCGCGGGGGCCGGCACTTCGCCAGCGTCTCCGCCGTGCGCCGCTGTCGCTGCCCGAAGCGCTGACCGAGGGCTGGCACCGCTTCGAAGAGGGCGACTGCCTGGCCCAACTGCTCAACACCTTCGTTGATACCGAATTGCTGGCTCCGGGGCTGACGGTGGGTATCGACGCGACGCCGTTCGAGCTCGAACTCGACGACGGCCGCCGCATTGAGGGGGCCGTGACGCCCTCTCTCGGCTTCTTTCAGGAACAGCACGTATGAACATGACCGAGATGGGCGAAGTGGTCGCCTACCTGCTGCGCTACCGCAGCGCCGAACGCACCCCGGGCGGCGGCCGCAAGCGCCGTGCCGCCCGCGAGGGCCAGCTCTCCGAGCGCGACGTCTGCGCGCTGATCGACGACGCCAGCGAGGCCGAGCGCGAGGCGCTGCGGGACTTCCTCGCCGGCCAGGGCCTGCGGCTCAAAGCCTTTGAATCCGGCGACTACCCCGGCATCGCACCCGGCTCGCGCTACTACGCGCTGCTGCCCGACCCGGAGCTGGAACAGCCGCCGCTCTACACCCGCGAGCCGGTGTTCGAGGCGCTCAAGCTGCGCCAGGAGAGCCGCGCCGAGCTGGCCCAGTGGTACCTGCAGCTGTGGCTGCTGATGCATACGCTGCTCTACACCCGCTACAACCGCGCGCTCTCCGACGTCAGCCGCTATCAGGAGGCCACCTTCGCCGGGGCCGAGCTGGTCGAGTTGATGCGCGACCAGTTGGAGACGCTGCGCAGCCTGGGCGAAGAGGCCCCCGAGACCAGCCGCGTGTTGCTGGAGGAGCGCGGCGAGGACATCAGCCGCCGGGTTCGTGCCTTCATCGATCTGCAGGTGCGCGCCGGGCTGCTCGAAAGCCTGCGCGACGCCGAAGCGAGTGCCGGCACCGAGGAGAGCGTCGGCGAGGTGTGGCAGCAGACCCTGCTTGGAGCGCTGGAGAGCGAGCAGATCGGCATTCATCAGCTCGGCCATCTGCAAGCGCTGGCTCAGGGCCGCGCCCAGGGCCGCTATCGGGACGAAGAGTACGAGGCCGTCATCGACGAGCACGAGGAGACCCAGGCATGAGCGTGATCAACCGCATCGAGGTCGCCAACCTGCTCAACAAGCACGGCGACGTGGCCTCGCCCTGGGACGCCAAGATGCGTCACGTGCTGCTCGATCTGCGCGGCCAGTCGAGCGCCATCAGCATGGAGAACGGCTTCGGCAAGACCACGCTCTCCGAGGCGCTGATCGGCCTGCTGTCGCGGGACCGCACGCTGCTCTCGCGCACCCGGCGCAAGTGCTCGCCCTCGTCGGTGGGCGGCACGGCACGTAGCTGGAGCCACCTGCGCGTCGAGTTCCGTTCGCGCAGCGGGCTCGAGCGCCAGGACGACATGCTGGCCGCCGTCGGCGAGGAGGTGGCCGGCGAGACCTTCGTGTTCGGCTTCTACGGCTACAGCGACGGCAGCGGGCTCTCCTTCTACCACTATGCCGGGCGCCTCGAAGACGTGCCGGTGCACCACCAGACCCTCGACGGCAAGCTGGCGCTCTACGCCAACCGCGACGTCAAGGCGGCCATGGCCGAGCGCAACGTGCGCCTGACCCACAACCGCGAGGAGTGGCTGGAGGCGGTGGGGGCTCACGTCTCCCGTCGCGAGCTGGCCCAGCTCGCCGCCTTCCAGAAGGAGGGCGGCGCCGACAAGAGCCAGATCTTCAACGCCATCAAGCCCCGCGCCGGCGAGAAGGCCGACCAGGCGTTCTTCTTCGAGGTGCTGGCTCCCGAGATCCTCTCCGGCGCCACCCGCGGCGAGACCGACGAGAGCGAGGAGCTGATCGAGGAGGTGATCCTCAACTCCGGCACCAACATCACCGAGCTGCGCCATCGCCTGGAGGAAGCCGAGAGCGACCAGCGCCGCGCCAGCGACAAGGTGGTGCGCCTGGCCGAGCTGCGCGAGCAGGGCGAGTCGCTGCGAGACGCCCGCGCCCGCCTGATGGAGCTCGACCAGGACTTGGCGGCCAGCGAAGCCTTGCTGGGCGGCCAGGCGCTGCTGGGCCTGCCCGGCCTGCCGCGTGCCGCTTCTGAAGAGGGCACTGAGGACGCCGCCGACGAGCGCGGGGCCGCTCCGCTGGATGGCTTCGCCTGGATCGCCGGCGATACCTCGCGGCCGCGGGTCTCCACCTCGCTGCTGGCAACGCTCTCTGGTCTTTCCGAGCGGGCCGTGCGTCAGGCGCTCTCCGAGCGCGGCGCCCGGGTCGACGTGCACCGGCGGCTGATTCATCTGCCCCAGGCCGAGTGGCCGCTCAACCGCGACGTCGGCCACGTCAGCTTCAAGGCTGCCCGCGAGTGGCTGGCCGAAAGCCACGCCCTGGCCGACGACACGGCCCGCGACCGTGCCCTGAGTGCGCTGGACGAGGGCGCCGATGCCTTCGAGGCCGCCGATGGCAACCGCTTCCGCGAGGAAGTGATCGGCGACGGGGTCTATCTCGAGGAGCTGACCCGCGAGCTGGCCGAACTCGACGAGCGTCGCGACGACCTGGAGCACGAGCGCGAGCGGCTGGAGTCCCAACAGCGCGACTTCGTCGACAACCAGAGCTTCTACACCCAGGCGCTGGCCGAGGGGCTGTTCAGCGAGGCCGAGCTGGAAACCCCCGAAGCCAGCGCCGAAGCGGCCAAGGCCCAGGCCTCGAACGCTCGCCGTGCCCTCAACGCGCACCTGGGCCGTGTCGGCGAGCTCAAGCAGGTCGCCGCCTGGCACGATGCCTACCGCCGCGAGTGTCCCGATCTGGCACCGGCCGAGCGGCTCGAGGAGAAACAGGAGCGCGAGGCCGAGCTGGCCGAGTCCCTCGACGAGCTGACCCGGCGTCGCGATGAGGCGCTCGGAGCTTTCGAGATCGCCCGCGGCGAGCGTGAGCGGCTCAACGGCGAGCGTGAACGTCTGACCGGCGAGCAGGGCCTGCTGGCCCGCGGCCAGGCGCCCTGGCGCGCCTTCGTCGAGGGCTGGCCGGGCGAAGCGGTGAGCGGCTTCTGGACGCGGCGCAAGACGGCGCTGGCCGAGCTGGAGTCGAACTTCCGCGAGGCCGAGCAGCGCCGCCAGGAGGCCGAGCGCACCCTGGCCCGGCTGGCACCGCTGGCCGAGGCCGCCCGCCGTTACGGCGAGCTGCACGGCGACGACGAGCCGGTGCACCTGCGCGCGCGCCTGCGTGAACGCGAGCGAGAGCTGGGCGACGAGCGCAAGCGGCTGCTCGATGAAGAGACCCACCTGCGCACGCTGCACCGGGCGCGGCTCGACTTTGCCGAGCGCAGCGAGTTGGCCCCGGAGAAGTGGCTGGCCGACGCCCGCCGCCGCTATCCGCGGCTGCTGCGCGAAGCGGAGACGCTGGAAGCCGACATCGCCGCCCGCGAGCGCTACCTGGAGAGCCTCTCCGGCGATCCGCTGGAGCGGCGTGTGGTGGAGGCCGAGGCCCACCGCCAACTGGACGCCGCCGGCATCGCCTGGCAGCCGCTGCATGCGGTACTCAACGTCGAGACCCATACCCCCGAGCAGCGCCGCGAGTGGCTGGTGCAGGCCGCCGGGGTGCTGTTCGCCCCGGTGGTGGCCGGGCGCGAGGCGGCCGAGACGGCCGCCGCCGAGCTGATCGAGGCGGGCCTGGCGGTGCCGGTGTTCGAAGCCGAGGCGCTGACCGGCCTGCTGGGCCGGGGCGAGCCGCCCTTGGGCGCGGTGGCCGGCGTCGAGACCCTGGCGGTGAAGGCCGCACTGGACCCGAGCTACCTGGAAGCTCTGCGCGAGGCCACCGAGAAGCGGCTGGCCGCCGACCGCGAGCGGCAGAAGGCGCTGGCCGTGGAATGCGAACGGCTCGATCCCCACGGCGAGACCTTCGCCCTGGCGCTGCGTGCCCGCGAGGCCGATGAGTCCCAGGTCGAGGTGGCCCTGGAGGCCCTGGCCGAGCGGCAGACGGCCCTGGCCGAACGCGAGGCGGCGCTGGCGCCGCGGCTGACCGATGTCGCGCTCGCCTGTATCGACGACTACCAGCGCTACCTGCAGGAGGGCGGCGAGTTCGCCCAGCAGGAGGCCGCCGAGGCGCGGCTCGAAGCCGAGACGGCGCTGGCCGAGCTCGCACCGCGTCGCGAAGCGGCGGCCCGCGAGCTGGAGGCCCACGGCCAGACCTGGCTCGCCGCCGAGCAGTTCAGCGACGCCGGCGGCGTCGAGCGGCTGCAGGCGCTGGAGGCGCGCCTCGCCGAACTCGAGCGGCACCTGAGCGAGGCGAGTGAGCGACTGGCCGCCGCCGAGGAGCAGCGCGAGACGCTCAAGCGTCAGGTCGAAGAGAGCGAGGCCCAACTGCGCGGCATCTTCAGCGACGGCGAGCGCGACCGCCTGCGCGCCCTGGCGCGTTTCGAAGCCGAGGGCGGCGTCGATTTCATGGCCACTGCCGCCGAGATGCAGGAGGAACTGGAGGCCGCTCAGGCTCGGGCGACCCGCCGTGCCGACTTCGACTTCACCCGCATTCGCGCCTATCTGGAGGTGCGCGATGCCGCCGGCGGCAGCCAGAAGCTCGAGCGCGAGATCGCCCGGGTGCGGCGCGAGCTGGGTGAGCTGCGCGAGACGCGCAAGGCCCGTGGGGAAGAGCGCGACGCCCTGGAAGCACGCCTGGCCGAGCAGCGCCGGGCGCTGGCCTGCATCGATCAGCTGGCGGTGGAGTGGCTGCGGGTGCTGCGCGACCTGCCCGAGGGCTGGCCGCGGCGTCTGGCGGCACTGGTCGATCTCGCCGAAGCCAGCCGCTGGCCCGGAGAGGCGGACGAGCACGCGGCGCGCAATGCCGCCCTCGATGCCTGGCACGACATGGTCGCAAGCGAAAGGCAGGGCGAGCTCGACATCGAAGCGCTGGAAGCCTGTCAGCAGACCCTGGTCGATGCCTTGGGCGAACTCAACCTGGGCGAGCAGGCGCGCAACCGCGAACGCCAGGCGCGCCAGGTCGAGGGCGGCGAGCGCAAGCTGGCCGAGGCCCTGGCCGAAGCAGCACACAGCCGCATGTTCAGCGACACCGAGCGCGCCCGCCTGGCCGGGCTGACGCATGCCAACGCCGAGGCGCTGGACGATCTCTCGCGCCTGCACGACCAGCTTGCCGGTCAGCTCGACGACCACAAGATACGGGTCGAACGGTTGCATGCCTCTCGCGAGCAGATCGAAGGCACCCTGGTGGAGCGTCTCAGCTCGATCATCTCGGATGCCGCCGGCAACCTCGACATCCTCAAACGCGTGGCCAAGAGCAGCGGCGAGGGCGGCGCCTTCTTCGAGGTCAAGGCCTCGCTGATCGGCCCCGACCAGCTGCGCGAGCTGATCGCCACGCTGCTGGCCGACATCGACGAGCACCAGGCCGCCATGCGCCGCCGCGCCGAGCGCGACGGTGGCATGGTCGACGGTGAGGCACGCCGCCGCGACGACGACCTGCTGCGCCAGATCCGCCGGCGCATCTACCGCGGGTTGTTCCACGACGTGGCGATCCGCCTCAAGCACGACGCCATCCGTCCTCACGGGCGGCTGTTCTCGCTCAACGAGGAGATGTCGGAGGGCCAGCGTGAAGCGGTGTCGCTGATGTGGCTGGTCAAGCTCTCCGAGTTTGCCATCGAGCGCGAGCTGCGCGAACTGCCGGGGCACCACCGCCGCCGCGCCCGCACCAGCCGCGAAAGCGTGATCCTGCTCGACGGCCTGTTCTCCAAGCTCTCGCACCGCCGCCTGATCCAGGACTCGCTGGAGTCGCTGCGCAACACCCGTGGGCGTTTCCAGATGATCGGCCTGATCCACAACCCCAACTACGAGAACGACCCCGACATCTTCCCCACCTACCTGGTGGGCAGCGTGATCGGCGGCGCTCAGGGGCAGGGCGGCCACGTGATGGTGCGCGATGGCCGTATCGCCGCGCCGGAATCGCTGGGCCGCAGCGTCGGCGAGGCCAGCCTGTTCGGCATCCACGTCAGCGAGCCGGCGACCCAGGAGTAAAGCGAACCGGCTCTCTGCTGAACGAGCCAGGCCAGGAAAGCCCTGGCCTGGCTCGAACGGGAGCGACTAAGAACGACGCGAGTGGTGGTGAGGGAATGGTTCAGGCGAACTCCCTGGCCAATAAAAAAGGGGCATGTCATGTTGCGCACCTTGCTGTATATGGGCGGCTTGCTGGTCGTCCTGTTCTTAGGTTTCAGCCTCTACGGCAAGGCGGCGCCGCGATTTTTCCCGCCAACCGTGCCTGACATGGCGCCGCCCAGCCAGCGTGCGGACGCCGTCCAGGTCATCAAGTCCGAGCGTGTCATGCGGCTGCTGCGGGAAGGAGAGGTCATTGCGGAATACCGCATTGCGCTTGGTGCCAGCCCGGAAGGACACAAGCAACAAGAGGGCGATCAACGTACGCCCGAAGGTGAATACATCATCGACTGGCGTAACCCACGCTCGATTGCCCATCTCTCACTGCATGTCTCCTATCCCAACGAACATGATCAAGCGGTAGCGCATGAGCTCGGTGTCTCCCCGGGTGGCAACATCATGATCCACGGCATACTGAATGGTTGGGGCTGGCTTGGAAGGCTGCACCGCTACTGGGACTGGACGGATGGCTGCATAGCGGTTACCAATCGGGAGATGCGGGAAATATGGTCACTCGTCCCCAATGGTACTCCGATAAGCATAAATAAATAATACTATGAGGTGCAGTGCTGGGGGTGGGAATGCAGGCGTATGGAGAAGGGGAGGCTGGTGAGTGAATAATGCATATACTGCATTGCTCGATATGTTGAAGTGCCCACCGACGAAGGATAGCTACCGGTTTGAGCCTTCACAGTTTTCTGCGAGTTTGGCTAACCAAGTTGACTTCGATGGGCTTCTTCTCGATCCGTTTCGTCAACGCTCCCTTGGTTTCGCCGGTGCGGCTGGGGAAGATGATGAGTCGCCATTCGAGATTTTGCTGAATTACCCCTCGGTGGAGTGGTATGGGCTGCCGGAAAGCTGGCAGAAAATGGGGTTGTGGCTGCTGCATCTGCTCTTCAGTGGCAGGGAGTGGGCGGGGTTGAATTTGACCCACCCTCGAAATTCTCTAAAACAGTTATACGTGATATGCGACCGCATGGTTCATCATCGCCATTACTTTCTCAAGACTGAAGCTCCACCTCGCTATATCTCCTTCAAATACAGCCCCAAGGAGGTCGATCGCCACCCGTTGAGTCATGATTCGCGAGCACTGGAGGAAATCGACTTTCCCGGCTTCTATTTCGGTTGGTCGGACCAAGAGGCACGCCATCGGCGCAGGCGTGCCGAAGCCGATCAGCTCATCGTAGCGACAACGCCTGAGGGGTTATGTGAACTTGCCTCGTTGCTTCTTGATTTCGGACGCGAGGACCAAAGTCAGGGAGAAATCAATCTTGAGGCTCCTGTGCTAGCCCATGGCAGCGTGGAAGCTCGCTTCTGGCGGCCGGGAAGTTTTGCTTTCCCTGAGGAAAGCCTCGATCACGTTTACATCCGCCCACCAGATGACAAGACTGTATGACAGAGTGCCAGTGATGTCCTGTCGTGCTCATTGATGTGCCGGTTACGAATATCTTGATTTGGTGAATTGTAGAAGGAGCGTCTTGCCATGCACGTCATCATCGATCTCTGCGTCGTCCCGCTGGGAGTGGGCGTGTCGGTCTCGCCGCAGATCGCCGCCTGTCAGCGGGTGATCGAGGCCTCGGGCCTGGAACACAACATGCACGCCTACGGCACCAACATCGAGGGGCCGTGGGATGAGGTGATGGCGGTGGTCAAGCGCTGCCACGAGGTGGTGCACGAGATGGGTGCGCCGCGTATCACCACCACCATCAAGCTGGGTACCCGCACCGACCGCGAGCAGTCCATGGCCGACAAGGTTTCGAGTGTCGAGACCAAGCTGCGTAACGGTTGAGCGCTTCGTTCCTCGCCGTGCAGACCGTGGCGCTTATATCTTGGAGAGCGGCGTAAGCCAGGCATCGCCGAGGCGCAGCAGGTGGTCGGTGAGGG
This sequence comes from Halomonas sp. MCCC 1A11062, assembly GCF_021404355.1. Taxonomy (NCBI): domain Bacteria; kingdom Pseudomonadati; phylum Pseudomonadota; class Gammaproteobacteria; order Oceanospirillales; family Halomonadaceae; genus Halomonas; species Halomonas sp. MCCC 1A11062. The sequence goes on along the minus strand of NZ_JABFTW010000009.1, from coordinate 141,940 downwards.
TGTCGAGCACCTTGCCGCCCTGGCGCCAGTGGTGCCAGTAGAGCGGCACGTCGATCACCTGGCCCGGCGAGAGATCGATCAGCCGGCCCTCGGCCAGGTGTGGTCCCGCGTCGATCTCCTGCAGCCGGCCCTCGCTCAGTTCGCGCTGGGCCTGACGCTCCGGCACCATGCCGTAGCCGAGTCCGGCCAGGGCCAGGCCGACGAAACCCTCCGAAGAAGGGCAGAGGTGATGGGGGAAGGGCGGCTCCACACCGTGCATGGCCAGGTAGCGATGTTGCAGGCGGTCGTCGGGGCCGAACACGATGGCCGGCGCCCGGCGCAGCGCCTCCGGGGTTACGCCATCGCCGAAATGGCGTGCCACGAAGCTGGGGCTGGCCAGGGCGCGATAGCGCATGCTGCCGAGTGGGTGGCTGCGTGCGCCTTGCACTGGCGTGGGCGAGTCGCAGATGCAGCCGGCCACGTCACCGTCGCGCATGCGCTTTAACGCCACCTCCTGATCCTCCACTACCAGATCGAACAGCACGGGATGACGCTCGCAGAAGCGTCCGATGGCCTCCGGCCACCAGGTGGCCAGGCTGTCGGCGTTGATCGCCAGGCGCAGGCGCTGCTCGCCGCTGCCGAGCGCCGGCACCTCGCCGAGCAGGTCGCCTTCCAGCAGCAGTACCTGCTGGGCATGGTTGAGCAGCTTCCGCCCCAGCGGGGTGGGCGCGAGGCGTGGGCTGCGCACCAGCACCGGCTGGCCCAGGCGCGCCTCGAGCAGCTTGATACGCTGCGACACCGCTGATTGCGTGAGCCCCAGATATCGCGCGCCGCGTTCGAAACCGCCTTGATCGATCACCGCCACCAGCGCCTCGAGCAGTTTGTAGTCGAGCATCAGTAATGCTTATTCCCTAGTTGTTTTATTCATTTCTCTAATTATGGCAGAGAGCTTAGCCTTGGCGGCATCGACTTGCCAGGGAGAAAAAACGATGTGGTTGTCATGGCTCAACGGGTTGCTGATCTGCGCCGGGCTGATCGTCGCCATCGGTGCCCAGAATGCCTTCGTGCTGCAGCAGAGCCTGCGCCGGCAGCATGCCTGGCTGGTGGCCGGGGTCTGTGCACTGTGCGACTGGCTGCTGGTCGGTGTCGGCGTGCTGGGCCTGGGCATATTGATCGCCCAGCAGGAGACGCTGATGGAAGTGGCGCGTTGGGCCGGTGCCGCCTTCCTGGCCTGGCAGGCATCGCTAGCGTTTCGTCGGGTCTTCATCGGCCAGGCGCTGGTAGCGGGTGGCGGCGGCATCCAGTCGTGGCAGGCCGCTCTGGCGGCAACGCTGGCGGTGACCCTGCTCAATCCGCAGGTCTATCTCGAAACGGTGGTACTGCTCGGCGCCATCGGCGCGGTGCAGCCGAGTCCGCTGGGTTTCTTCATCGGTGCGGCGATGGCTTCATTCGGCTGGTTCTTCGGTCTGGCCGCGGCAGCGGGTTGGCTGGCGCCACGGCTGGCCAGTCCGCGAGTGTGGCGCGCCATCGACCTGGTGATCGGGCTCATTCTGGCCTGGGTGGCGTGGAGGTTGGCGAGTGGCTCCATGATGCCTTAGTGGCTCCGGTGTAAAGAGGGCTTTACGCCCTGTCACGATATCGCACCGCCCGAAGTGCGCTGTCGCCGCACCTGGATCGGCTGTAAGGGTTCTTTTACATGGCGCAGGCGAGTTATCCCCAGCGGGCGCTGCCAAAGGCGCTCGCCGGGCGTTTCTCGGGGAGAGGGCGCGCACTAGTCTGGAGTCACCAGTCGGCACCTCGAGGGGTGCCGAACCCGACGCAGACACTGCGCTTGCACAACAATGTCCACCCCCTGGAGGAAACAATGAACGCACCCGCCAAGACCGTTTCACCGATTTCACAAGACAATCCGATCGGTACCAACGGCTTCGAGTTCGTCGAGTACAGCGCCCCCAGCGCCGAAGGTATCGAGGAACTGCGTGCGCTGTTCAATCGCATGGGCTTCACCGAGACGCGCAAGCACCGCTCCAAGCAGGTGTTCCTGTTCCAGCAGGAGAACGTCAACTTCGTGCTCAACGCCGAGCCCGACAGCCATGCTGCCGAGTTTGCCAAGGTGCACGGCCCCTGTGCCTGCGCCATGGCTTGGAAGGTGGCCGATGCCAAGCAGGCCTTCGAATACGCCCTGGCCCACGGTGCCGAGGCGGTGGAGAACCCGATCGGCCCCGGTGAGGTGGGCATTCCCGCGGTGCGCGGCATCGGTGGCTCGCTGCTCTACTTCGTCGACAACAAGGTCGACAGCGAAGGGCGCACCATCTACGACATCGACTTCGAGCCGATTCCCGGCCGTTCGCCCAACGACAACAGCGTGGGCCTGAAGGTGCTCGATCACCTAACCCACAACGTCGACCGCGGCCAGATGGACGTGTGGGCCGATTTCTACACCGAGATCGCCAACTTCCGCGAGAACCGCTACTTCGACATCAAGGGCAAGAAGACTGGCCTGCACTCCCGTGCCATGACCGCGCCCTGCGGCAAGATGCATATTCCGATCAACGAGTCCGCCGACGACACCTCGCAGATCGCCGAATTCCTGCGCGAGTACAACGGCGAGGGCATCCAGCACCTGGCCATGGCCACCGACGACATCTATGCCACGGTGCGCGGCCTGCGCGCCAACGGCGTGACCTTCCTCACCACCCCAGACACCTACTATGAGAAGGTCGATTCTCGCGTGCCCAACCACGAAGAGAACGTCGAGGACCTGCGCGAGCTGAGCCTGCTGATCGACGGCGGTCCGGACGAAGGCGTACTGCTGCAGATCTTCACCGAGACCGTGATCGGTCCGATCTTCTTCGAGATCATCCAGCGCAAGGGCAATGACGGTTTCGGCGAGGGCAACTTCAAAGCCCTGTTCGAATCCATCGAAGAGGATCAGATCCGGCGCGGCGTTCTCAAGGCCGACTGATCCACGCCACGGCTCCCGCCCCATCGGACGGGAGCCGTTTTTTTATCTGTCCTCAGGCAGATGTCATGGAATTACAATGCTAGACAATAAATGACGTTGCAAACCTGACAATATGGCGGGCATATTGCTGCGTCCGCGCGATAACAACTCCCCCTGGTGACACGATGACGACTACCCAACAACCTCGCGCTCAGTGGCTGGGCCGCTGGGGCTTCGTGCTGGCGGCGACCGGCTCTGCCGTCGGCCTGGGCAATATCTGGAAGTTTCCCTATATCACCGGCGAGCACGGCGGCGGCGCTTTCGTGCTGGTCTATCTGGCCTGCATCCTGGCGGTGGGTGTGCCGGTTATGATGACCGAAATCGCTTTCGGTCGGCGCGGCCGCGGCAGCCCCATCGATGCGGTACGCCGCGTGGTGACGGAGTCGGGGCGTTCGCCGCTGTGGTCGCTGCTGGGTTGGATGGCGATGCTGGCCGGCTTCATGATCCTCTCCTTCTACGTGGTGGTGGCCGGTTGGTCGTTCTCCTATCTGTGGAAGATGCTTACCGGCCAGCTCGCCGGTAGCGGCGTGGACGACATGGTGGCGATCTTCGTCGGCAACAACGAGAACCCCTTCAATCTTGGGTTCTGGAGCACCCTGGTAACGCTGCTGACCATGCTGATCGTGGGCAAGGGGGTGCAGGCGGGCATCGAGCGCAGCGTCAGTTGGATGATGCCCGGCATGGTCATCATGCTTCTGATACTGATCGGTTACGGCGTGTTCTCCGGCGGCTTCGGCGAGGCCTGGCGTTTCCTGTTCTCGTTCAACGCCGGTAGCCTGACCAGCGACGGCATGCTGGCCGCCCTGGGCCATGCGTTCTTCACCCTGTCGCTGGCCTCGGGTGCCATCCTCACTTATGGCAGCTACCTGCCGTCGCGTACCTCCATCGCGCGCACCACCTTCAGTGTGGCGATTGCCGATACCCTGGTGGCGCTGATGGCGGGGCTGGCGATCTTCCCCATCATCTTCGCCAACGGCATGAACCCCGGCGAGGGGCCGGGCCTGATCTTCATGAGCCTGCCGCTGGCGTTCCAGGCCATGCCGCTGGGCACGCTGTTCGGCATCCTGTTCTTCGTCATGCTCTCCATGGCGGCGCTGACCTCGTCGATCTCCATGGTCGAGGCCACCGTCTCCTGGCTGGTGGACAACAAGGGCATCAGCCGGCGTACGGCGGCCTGGGGCACCGGGCTCGTGCTGTGGCTGGTGAGCACCCTGGCGATGCTGTCGTTCAATCTGGGGGCGGACTGGGCCCTGGCCGGCCGCCACTTCTTCGACTGGCTGGACTACCTCACCTCGCGCTGGATGATGCCGCTGGGCGGCCTGGGCATGGCGCTGCTGGCCGGCTTCGTGCTGAAGAGCGAGAGCTTCCGCGAGGAACTGGGCCTCTCGGCCCACTGGCATGCACTGTGGCTGTTCATGGTGCGCTACGTCAGCCCGCTGGGCATTCTGGTGATCTTCGTCGATGCGTTGGGTATCGCGCGTCTGGAGTTCGGCATGCACTGGCCCTGGCTGCTGGGCGTGCTGGCGCTGGTCACCCTGCTCGGTGAGCTGGTGAGCCCAAGGCTGCGGCGCACCCTGGCCGGCTGAGTGCTTGCCTGTCGTCGAGCTTGGAGCTAATGTCGGGCCGGTTCGTTGGGAACGTCCTGCGAGGTGAGAGAGATGATGAGAGTCGCGCTCGTGTTGTTCATGTCCGTGCTGATCGCCGGCTGCGCCGGACGCGGTAGCGGGCACGCCGAGCGCGTCTCGGCACCATCCGGCTGGAACGGGGAGCAGGGCAAGGCATCGTTCTATGCCGACCGCTATCACGGCCGCAAGACCGCCAGCGGTGAACGTCACGACCGCAACGCACTGACGGCGGCCCACCGTAGCCTGCCGTTCGGCACCCACGTGCGCGTCACGCGACTGGACAACGGTCGTGAGACGGTGGTGCGCATCAACGACCGCGGTCCCTTCGTACGCGGCAGGGTCATCGACGTCTCGCGCCGTGCGGCGGAGGAGCTCGACATGATCGGCCCCGGTGTGGTGAACGTACGCCTGACCCCCGAATGAGCGAGGCCGGTTGGCGGGTGCCTCGGCCGGCCAGCCATGCGACAATGAAGCTTTCGTTCACGTCGAGCTTCGCTGATGTCCTCCCCGCGCAGTGAATCCATTGCCGAGCTTCAAAGTCTCCGCCGCGGGCGTGCGCGGCGCAACTGGCTGACGCGCAGCTTTCGCCTGCAGGTGATGCTGCTGGTAGGTGTGCTGCTCGCCGCCATGCTGCTGGCCCAGGGCGCCTATCTCAATCATCGCAAGGGCGAGATCATCAGCCACCAGATGGGCGAGCGCGCGTTGGCCGTGGCGCTCAGCGTGGCCAGCATCCCCGAATTGATCGCCGCTTTCGACGACCCCGATCCCAGCGCCACCATCCAGCCCATCGCCGAACGCATCCGCCGCGAAACCGGGGCCCGCTACGTGGTGGTGGGCAATACGGAGAGCCTACGCTACTCCCATCCCTTGCCGGAGCGCCTGGGCGAGTCCATGGTCGGCGGCGACAATGATCGGGCGCTGCTCCACGGCGAGTCTTACGTCTCCGAGGCGGTCGGCTCGCTGGGCAAGGCGATGCGCGGCAAGACCCCGGTGTTCGATGCCGAGGGCAACATCATCGGCATCGTCTCGGTAGGCTTCATGCTCGATCGCGTGGCCATGGACGTGGTCGAGCACACCAGCCTGGGCTGGTGGCTGGTGGCGCTGATGATCGTGTTCGGCTTCGCCGGTGCCTACCTGCTCTCGCGTCATCTGAAGAAGGTTATCCTCGGCCTGGAGCCCTACGAGATCGCGCGGCTGGCGATGGAGAAGGAGGCGATCCTGCAGTCGATTCACGAGGGGATCCTGGCGGTGAACCGCGAAGGGCAGATCACCCTGGTGAATCAGCAGGGCCGGCGCTTCCTCGGTCTGCCACCTGAGGAAGAGGTGCTGGGGCGGCCGATCCAGGAGCTGGTGCCCAACTCGCGTCTCTCCGAGGTGCTGGAGCGGGGCGAGCGGCAGTTCGATCAGGAGATGTGGCTGGGCGATCATCCCGTGGTGGTCAACCGGGTACCGATCGTCGACGCCGGCGAAGTGGAAGGGGCGGTGGCGACGTTCCGCAGTCGCCGCGAGATCGTCGAGCTCTCCGATGCGCTGAGCGCTGCCAGTCGCGACGTGGACATGCTGCGCGCTCAGGCCCATGAGTATTCCAACAAGCTCTACACCATCTCGGGCATGCTGCAGCTTGATCGAGTCGAAGACGCCCTCGCGCTGATTCACCAGGAGAGCGAGCGTCAGCAGGCCCAGATGACCTTCCTGATGAAACACGTGGCCGACCCGGTGGTCAGCGGCACGCTGCTGGGCAAGCTGACCCGGGCGCGGGAGCTCGACGTACATCTCGAGATCGACGAGCAGAGTTCGCTCTCCACCGCGCTGACCCTCACCGGCCAGGAAGTCGTCATGACGGTGATCGGCAACCTGATCGACAACGCCTTCCATGCGGTGCGTCAGGGTGGGGCAAAGGGGCAGGTGCGGCTGTTCTTCACCGATCTCGGTGAACAGGTGCTGATCGAAGTGGAGGACAACGGCCCCGGCGTGCCGCCCGAACACGTCGAGGCGATCTTCAAGGAAGGTTTTTCCACCAAGCCCGGCAAGCACCGCGGCATCGGTCTGGCGCTGGTCAATCGTCTGTGTCGCGAACATGGTGGAGCGATCACGCTGGAGGAAAGCGAACTGGGCGGTGCCTGTTTCACGGTGGTGCTCTCTCGCTCTCTGTGTCGCACCGTGCAGCCGGTGCAAGCCGACCACCCATTATCATAATGCCAATATTTATGGGGGAGAGAATGTACGAGGCAGGCTCGACGCCTGAAGAATACGGCATCCTGATCATCGAAGACGATTTCCGCATCGCCGAGATACATCGCGCCTTCATCGAGCAGAGCCAGGGCTTCCGAGTCGTGGGGATGGCTCGCAGTGGCGCCGAAGCGCGTGAGCTGATGGCGCAACACGCAGTAGAGGTCCATCTGGTGCTGCTGGATGCCTACCTGCCCGATGTGGAAGGGCTGGAACTGCTGTGGGCGCTGCGCCGGGATCATGTGCACGTGGATATCGTCATGATCACCGCGGCGAGGGAGGTCGATACCATTTCCGAGGCGCTGCGCGGGGGAATCTTCGACTACCTGATCAAGCCGGTCGAGGCGGCGCGCATGGCGCAGATGCTGGCTCGCTTTCGTCGTGAGCGCGAAGCCTTGGCGGCACGTCACGAGCTCAATCAAGAGGAACTCGACCGGGTACTGGCCAGGCTGCGACCGGAGGGGACGTCGGGCAGTGCCGCGCGTAGCCTGCCCAAGGGCATCGATCGTCTGACGTTGCGTGCCGTGGTGGCGGCGCTGGACAGCGCCGGCAAGCCTCTGGCGGCCATGGACGTGGCGCGTGCCATGGGGGCGAGCCGTTCCACTGCACGACGCTATCTGGAATTTCTGGTGTCGGTGCAGGTAGTTGGCGCAGATCTGGGCTACGGTGATGTAGGGAGACCTGAAAGACGCTACCGCCTGGTAGGTGATGCGGCGGCCTGGTGCGAAGAGGGCTGAGGGTGGTAAGGCGCCCCGTGAGCAAAATGAACAAAATGCTCACAACGAACAATTTATCGTTTATGCCCATAAACTTGCCGCTTCGTATCTGGTTCTTCTAACGTTCAACCTGTACGTGGGCATCAGACCCGCTGTCACAACAAGATCCTATCCAGGAGAACGCCATGACTGCCAAGCAACACCTCACCCGTTTCAGTGCCATCGTGCTGCCGCTCGCTGCGGTGGTGGGCATGAGCAGTGCGGCTCAGGCCGACGAGTGGACCCCGACCCGCAATATCGAGTTCATCGCCCCGGCCAACCCCGGCGGCGGCTGGGACACCCTGGTGCGCACCACCACCCGCGTCATCCAGGAAGAGGGGCTGGCCGAGCGCAGCTTCGGTGCCATCAACGTACCGGGCGGCGGCGGTGCGGTGGCCTGGGCCCAGATCGCCCGTGACAGCGGCAACCCGCACAAGCTGTTCGCCACCAGTCCGCCGATGATTCTGGTGCCGCTGGCCGGTGCGTCCCGCTACGACCACACCAACTTCACGCCTATTGCCAGGCTGATCACCGATTACTCCATCGTGCTGGTGCGCAACGACTCTCCCTACGAGGATCTGCCGTCGCTGATCGAAGCCATGGAACAGAATCCCCAGCTCAGCGTCGGTGGCGGCAGCGCCCCGGGCTCCATGGACCACATCTCCATGGCCGGTCTGGCGGCGGCGGCGGGTTTGAACGCTTCCGACGTCAACTACATCCCGTTCTCCGGCGGTGGCGAAGCCATGACCAGCCTGATGGGCGGCCACGTGCAAGCGGTGATCACCGGTGCCGGCGAAGCCTCCGGTCAGCTCGGCGAGAACAGCCAGATCCGCGCGCTGGGCGTATCCGCCCCCGAGCGTCTGAGTGGTGCTCTGGCGGAGGTGCCGACCTACCAGGAGCAGGATATCGATTACACCTTCGATATCTGGCGCGGCGTGATGGGCACCCCGGACATGCCGGCCGAGGCGGTCGCCTACTACGAAGATCTGTTCGCTCAGATGCTCGAGACTGACGGCTGGCAGCAGGCTCGCGACCAGTTGGGCTGGATCGATGCCTATCAGGACAGCGAAGAGTTCGGCACTTTCCTCGATGAGCAGAAAGAGCAGTTCAGCACCATTCTGGGCGACCTCGGCCTGCTGGGCGAATAACCCACCAACGCTTCGCGATTTTCGCTTCCCGGGTCCGGGCCTCGCCTAGCGAGGTCCGGGCATTCTCGAACGCCAAGAACTTGGGCGCTGCTCACGCGGTGGTAGCCCGGGACCGACTCCCATGACACGACTCAACTCCAACCAGGTCATTGCTCTCTTGCTGGCGCTGCTGTCGGTAGGTTATCTGGCCATGGCCTGGCAGATTCCCTCCTTTCCGCTGCCGCGCCCGATCGATTCCGACCTCTTCCCCAAGGTGCTTGGCTTCACGTTGCTGGGGCTTTCGGTGCTGCTGTTTCTCGAGAAACCCAAGGCCAAGGACGTGCCGGAAGCGCTGGATCCCAATGAACTTCAGCAGCCATTGCTGCTACGGCCCTGGGCGCGTGTGGTGGTCACGGCCATCGTTTTGGCGCTCTACGCATTGCTGCTGGTGCCGGTGGGCTTCGTGGTAACTTCCGTCGCCCTGGTCTTCGGGCTGGCGGCTTACTACGGCTACCGTCGCCACTGGGTCAATCTGGCCACGTCGCTGGGCGTGGTGCTGGGGCTCTATCTGACCATGACGCGCATCATGGGCGTTTATCTACCCACCGGCGTGCTGCCGATCTGACTGGCCGGAGAGTGAGCCCATGGAAGCCTTCAACAATCTGATGTACGGCTTCAGCATCGCGCTGGAGCCAGTCAATATCCTCTACGTCTTTGCCGGCGTCTTTGCCGGTACCATCATCGGCATGCTACCGGGTCTGGGGCCGATCAGCGCCCTGGCCCTGATGATTCCGCTGACCTTTGGCATGGAGCCGTCCTCGGGCCTGATCCTGATGGCGGGGGTTTACTACGGTGCGATCTTCGGCGGCTCGACCTCGTCGATCCTGCTCAATGCCCCTGGCGTGGCAGGTACGGTGGCGACCTCCTTCGACGGCTATCCCATGGCCAAGCAGGGCATGGCGGGCAAGGCGCTGGCCATTGCCGCCTACGCGTCGTTCATTGGCGGCACCGTTTCCATCATCTTCCTGATGCTGGTGGCGCCGTTGCTGGGTCGGGTAGCGGTAAGCTTCGGCCCCGCCGAATACTTCTCGTTGATGGTGCTGGGCCTTACCGCGGTGGTGTCGCTGTCCGACAAGTCGCTGATCAAGGGACTGATCGCTGCCGTGGTCGGGGTGATGATCTCGATCATGGGTATCGACCTGCAGACCGGTACCGAGCGTTTCACCTTCGGCACCGTGCATTTGCTGGATGGCATCGACTTCCTGGTCGTGGCGCTGGGTATATTCGCCCTGACCGAGGTATTCTTCATGCTGCTCAGAGGCGGTGGCGGCAAGGAGCAGCCGCGCAATGCCATCGGCTCGCTCAAGCTGTCGAAGTCGGAAGTGAAGGAGATTGCGGCACCGATCGGCCGCAGCTCGATCCTGGGTTTCTTCACCGGTGTGCTGCCGGGGGCTGGCGCCACCATCGGCTCCTTCCTGGGCTATAGCATGGAGAAGCGTCTGGCCAAGGATGGAGACACCTTCGGCAAGGGCAACATCAAGGGCGTGGCGGCACCCGAGTCGGCCAACAACGCGGCTTGTACCGGCTCCTTCGTGCCGCTGCTGACGCTGGGCGTGCCCGGCTCCGGCTCTACCGCGGTGCTGCTGGGTGCGCTGCTGGTGATGGGCGTGTCTCCCGGTCCGGCCATGCTGGTGGATCGTCCCGACGTCTTCTGGGGCGTGGTGGCGAGCATGTACCTGGGTAACATTTTCCTGTTGGTGCTCAACCTGCCGCTGATACCGCTGATCGCCAAGATCCTCGACATGCCTCGACCGTTGCTGCTGTCGCTGATCCTTATCTTCTGCATGCTTGGTGTCTACGGCATGAGCTTCAGCGTCTTCGATCTGCTGCTCCTGCTCGGCTTCGGCCTGTTGGGGCTGGGCATGCGCCTGTTCGGCTTCCCGGCCGCTCCGCTGATCTTGGCGCTGATTCTCGGCGACATCATGGAGGAGTCCATGCGCCGGGCGCTGCAGATCTCCGGCGGTGACTGGTCGATCTTCATCGACAAGCCGATTTCCATGTGGCTGCTGATCATTGCCGCGCTGTCGCTGACTCTGCCGCTGATCAAGCGCATGATGGCACGCCGCAGCGTCTGACAACCCGAACCTTCCTGCCTTTGAAACGGGGGTGCCGAGCGATCGGCGCCCCCGCTTTCGTTTCCGCTTCTTCCCACTGCACCGCCATGGTGCTTCGTGGTGGTGCAGTCGCTACGTCGTGGCGCGTTCATGGCGCCCAAAGCTGCACGTCTGAGGTGCGTAGGTGACGCATTTTTACTTGGCAGCTTTGTGCAACTAAATGTCACGCAAAGAATTTTTAGAGCTTGCCGCATCATGGCGCACGCTTTGCAACGACAGGATGCCTAGCGCTGTGTAGCCAATGCCGGCTGCACATGATCCCTCACAACAAGTCCCTCCCTCAGAGGGCGCAAGGAGGTTCGCTTGAACGCTTCTCGACGCATCATGCCTTTCCCGCTTCGTTCCACCACCCTGGCTCTGATGGCAGCGGTTTCCCTCGCGTCCGCCAGTCAGGCCCTGGCCGAGGAAGGCCCCATCAAGGTGGGCATCCTGCACTCGCTATCCGGCACCATGGCCATCAGCGAATCGACCCTGAAAGACACCGTGGAGATGCTGATCGCGCAGCAGAACGAGCAGGGCGGTCTGCTGGGACGTCAGCTCGAAGCTGTGGTGGTGGATCCGGCCTCGAACTGGCCGCTGTTCGCCGAGCGGGCGCGTGAGCTGCTCGAACAGCACCAAGTGGACGTGGTCTTCGGCAACTGGACCTCGGTATCGCGCAAGGCGGTGCTGCCGGTGTTCGAGGAGCTCAACGGTCTGCTGTTCTACCCCGTGCAGTACGAGGGTGAGGAGTCTTCCGAGAACGTCTTCTACACCGGGGCGGCCCCCAACCAGCAGGCCATTCCGGCCGTGGACTACCTGATCAACGAGATGGGAATCGAGCGCTTCGCGCTGCTCGGCACCGACTACGTCTATCCGCGTACCACCAACCGCATCCTCGAGGCCTACCTCAAGGAAGAGCACGGCGTGGCGGATGACGACATCATGATCAACTACACCCCCTTCGGGCACAGCGACTGGCAGAACATCGTCGCCGAGGTGCGTCGCTTCGGCAGCGAGGGCAAGCCCACCGCGGTGGTCTCCACCATCAACGGCGACGCCAACGTGCCGTTTTACCGTGAGCTGGGCAACCAGGGCGTGGACGCCGGCGACATCCCCGTCATCGCCTTCTCGGTGGGTGAGCAGGAACTGACCGGTGTCGACACTGCACCGCTGGTCGGCCATCTGGCCGCCTGGAACTACTTCATGAGCGTGGACACCGATGCCAACTACGACTTCATCGACGCCTGGATCGAGTGGACCGGCGACGAAGAGGCGGTGACCAACGATCCGATGGAGGCCCATTACATCGGCTTCAACATGTGGGCCGAGGCGGTACGCAAGGCAGGCACCACCGATCCCGATGCCATCAAGGACGCCATCATTGGCGTGGTGGTACCCAATCTCTCCGGCAGCTATGCGGCGATGATGCCCAACCACCACATCACCAAACCGGTGCTGATCGGTGAGATCCAGGACAACGGCCAGTTCGACATCGTATGGCAGACGCCCTCCACGGTTGCCGGCGATGCCTGGTCCGATTACCTGCCGGGCTCCCGCGATCTGATGGCCGATTGGCAGGCGCCGATGCGCTGCGGCAACTTCAATGTCGCTACCGGTCGCTGTGGTGGCAGCACGGCTGCCGAAGAGGCCGAAGCGGCGCTCGCCGAGTAAGCAGTACCCCGCCCCCCGCTGCCCAAGTGCAGCGGGGGAGCACGCCTTCTCCATCGTTTCCGAGGAACGCTCCGATGAGATACCCCCCCATGCTTGGGCCAGCGACGGCCGGGGCGAGGGCCGGCACCGATGCCGCCGAGGATGAACGTACCTCCCAGAGCCGGGGCTCATGGCTGCTGGCTCTCGCTCTGAGCCTCGTGCTGGTGCTCGGCCTCTCCATCACGACCCCCGCTGCGGCCCAGGAAGCCGCGCCGAACGACGATGCCGCCGCCATGACGCTGCTCGAGTCGCTGGATGTCGATTCGTTTCCCGCCAAGGGCGAGGCCATCGATGCCATCGTTCACAGCGACGATCCCCGCGCCCGCGACTGGCTGCAGGCACTGCTCGACGGCCGCCTGCAGCGCGCCGGTGACGGCCGCTTCGTGGTGGTGCTGGACAATACCGGACGTGACTGGCCGGTACAGGATGCGCTGAGCGGTGAGCCGCTGGGCCAGATGTCTCGCCGCGAGCTGGACCGCATCGGCATCAACAACGCGCTGCGTAACCAGCTGCGCAGTGCCATTGCCGTGGTCGATCTCTACGCCGCCGACGTCGGGCTGCGCCGCGCTTCCGCCGAACGTCTGCTGGGTGAAGTCGATGGCGATCTGGCCGGTCCGCTGGCCGAGGTAATTGAAGAGGAGCCTGATGCGCGGGTGCGCGGACGCCTGGTTCAGGCACTGGCAATTTACCGTCTCGAACAGGGTGAGCTCGCGGCCATAGACGACCTGCAGGGCAGCCTGCACTCCCGGGTACGTGTGGCCCTCAACCGTGCCGCCAACGGCGACGATCCGATCGTGGCCGACGCCGCCCGTGAGGCATTGAACGGCATCGAACAGATGCTCAAGGTCAACCGTGCCGCAGAGACGCTCTACTTCGGTCTTTCGCTCGGCTCGGTGCTGGTGCTCGCCGCCATCGGCCTGGCCATCACCTTCGGGGTGATGGGGGTGATCAACATGGCTCATGGCGAGCTGATCATGCTGGGCGCCTATACCACCTGGGCCATGCAGCAACTGCTACCCGGTCAGCCGGGGCTGGCCCTGATACTGGCGATTCCCGCCGGGTTCATGGTCGCGGCGCTGGCGGGTATCGCCATCGAGCGCGGCGTCATTCAGTTCTTGAAAGGGCGGCCGCTGGAAACGCTCCTGGCCACCTTCGGTATCAGTCTGATCCTGCAGCAACTGGTGCGCACCGGTATTTCACCGCTCAACCGTACCGTGATCACACCGGAGTGGATGAGCGGCTCCATCGCCGTCAACGATGCGCTCTCTCTGACGCTCAACCGTATGTATGTGCTCGGCTTCGCCCTGGTGGTGTTCGCTGCACTGATGCTGATCATGCGCCGTACCCGCCTGGGGCTCGAGGTGCGGGCGGTGACCCAGAACCGCGCCATGGCGCGCTCCATGGGCATCCGCGCCACCCGAGTCGACATTCTCACCTTTGCCCTGGGTTCCGGAGTGGCGGGGCTGGCCGGCGTTGCGCTCAGCCAGCTCACCAACGTGGGGCCCAACCTGGGCCAGAACTACATCATCGACTCCTTCATGGTGGTGGTGTTCGGCGGCGTCGGCAATCTGTGGGGCACCCTGGTGGCGGGCCTCTCGCTGGGCGTGATCAATCAGGTTCTCGAACCCTGGGCCGGGGCCGTGATGGCCAAGATCATCGTGCTGGTGTTCATCATCCTGTTCATTCAAAAGCGCCCCCGCGGACTCTTCCCGCAGAAGGGCCGGGCGGCGGAGGGCTGATCCATGGATTCTTCTCGACTCTGGTTGCTACGGCCGTTCGGTGAGCGCTCGACGCTGATCTTTCTCGGCGTGCTGCTGGCCGCCATGACGCTGGTGACGTTGCTGCATGTGGCGCTGCCACCGGGGCATCCCCTCTATGTCAATGCTTATACCGTTAACTTGTTCGGCAAGTATCTGAGCTATGCGCTGCTGGCGGTGGCGGTGGATCTGGTATGGGGCTATCTCGGTATCTTGAGCCTCGGGCACGGCGCCTTCTTCGCTCTGGGCGGCTACGCCATGGGCATGTACCTGATGCGTCAGATCGGCGACCGCGGCGTCTATGGCCACCCGGTGCTGCCCGATTTCATGGTGTTCCTCAACTGGGACAGTCTGCCGTGGTACTGGCTGGGCTTCGACATGGCCTGGTTCGCCTTTTTGATGGTGCTGCTGGTGCCGGGAGCGTTGGCGCTGGTGTTCGGATTCCTGGCATTCCGTTCGCGGGTCACCGGGGTCTACCTGTCGATCATCACCCAGGCGCTCACCTTCGCCCTGATGCTAGCCTTCTTCCGCAACGAGATGGGCTTCGGCGGTAGCGACGGTTTGACCGACTTCCGTGAGTTATTGGGCTTCAACCTGCGCAGCAGCGAGACCCGGCTGGGCCTGTTTCTGGCCTCAGGCGTGGCGCTGGCGCTGGGCTACGTGCTGTGTCGGGCCATCGTCACCAGCAAGCTGGGTCGGGTGTGTGTGGCGACCCGTGATGCCGAGGCTCGCACGCGCTTCCTCGGCTATCGGGTCGAGCGCTTCCAGCTGTTCGTGTTCGTGGTTTCGGCCATGCTGGCGGGGCTTGCCGGGGCGCTCTACGTGCCTCAGGTCGGCATCATCAACCCCAGCGAGTTCTCGCCGCTGTTCTCCATCGAGATCGTGCTGTGGGTGGCCCTCGGCGGACGGGCGACGCTCTACGGGGCAGTGATCGGGGCGATACTGGTCAACTACGCCAAGACGGTATTCACCGGGGCGATGCCGGACGCCTGGCTGTTCGCCCTGGGCGGACTCTTCGTGCTGGTCACGGTGTTCCTGCCCAAGGGCGTGGCAGGGCTGCTGGCGCTCAGGCTACGCCGCCGTCGCGACGCTGACGGTTCGTTTTCCGGCAAGGAGGCATCGGCATGAGCATTCTGCGTTCCCTGGCCAGCCGTGATCGGGTATTCGATTTTCTGGTGCCCGCGGAGTCGCCGGTAGACGTGCGGCACGGGCCGATCCTCTACCTGGAGGATGTGACGGTCAGCTTCGACGGCTTCAAGGCGATCAACGATCTCAACCTGACCATCGACGACGGCGAGCTACGCTGCATCATCGGACCCAACGGCGCCGGCAAGACCACCATGATGGACATCATCACCGGCAAGACCCGGCCCGACAGCGGCCAGGTGTGGTTCGGCAGCCGTCACGACCTGCTGAGCATGAACGAGCCGGATATCGCCAGTCTCGGCATCGGCCGCAAGTTCCAGAAACCGACGGTGTTCGAGGTGCTCACGGTGTTCGAGAACCTGGAGCTGGCGATGGCCGCCGACAAGCGCATCCTGCCCACGCTCACTGCGCGCATGAACGGTGAGATACGTGATCACATCGACGAGGTGCTGGAGATCATCGGCCTGAAGGCGCTGCACGCCCGCCCGGCGGGCATTCTTTCCCACGGCCAGAAGCAGTGGCTGGAGATCGGCATGCTGCTGATGCAACGACCGCGTCTGCTGCTGGTGGACGAACCGGTGGCCGGCATGACCGAGCAGGAGATGGAGCGTACCGCCGAACTGCTCACCGGGTTGGCGGGAAAACAATCTGTTGTCGTGGTCGAGCACGATATGGGTTTCGTGCGCTCCATCGCGCGCAAGGTGACGGTGCTGCATCAGGGCAGCGTACTGGCGGAGGGCAGCATGGATCAGGTCTCCAGTGACCCACGGGTGATCGAAGTCTACCTCGGTGCCGAAGTCGAGGAGGAGACGCTCTGATGCTGGCGATCGACAAGCTCAACCAGTTCTATGGCGAGAGCCACACCCTGTGGGATCTCGACCTGGCCGTGCCTGCGGGGCAGTGCACCTGCGTGATGGGCCGCAACGGGGTGGGCAAGACTACCCTGATGAAGGCCATCATGGGCGAGGTGAAGGTCTCCTCTGGCAGCATTCGCTATGCCGATGATGTGGAGCTGACCAAGCGTCGGGTGGAGGATCGCTCGCGTCTCGGGATCGGCTACGTGCCCCAAGGGCGGCAGATATTTCCCTTGCTGACCGTGGAGGAGAACCTGCGCACCGGTCTGGCGGCTCGCGGAGATGGTCGACGCACCATTCCGGAGCGCATCTATGAGCTCTTCCCGGTGCTCAAGGAGATGGAGCACCGCCGGGGCGGGGATCTCTCCGGCGGCCAGCAGCAGCAGTTGGCCATCGGTCGTGCCCTGGTGATCGAACCCCGCTTGTTGATCCTCGACGAACCGGGCGAGGGCATTCAGCCCAATATCGTCACCCTGATCGGCGAGGTGATTCGCAAGCTGATCGAGGAGGACGGTCTCACCGTGCTGCTGGTGGAGCAGAAGCTGCCCTTCGCCCGGAAGTACGCCGACCGTTTCGTGATCATGGATCGCGGCAGGCCGGTGGCCAAGGGTGAGATCGCTGAGCTCTCCGATGCGTTGATCAAGGAGCACCTGACGGTATAGGGCGGCAGTGGCGATGCCCGCACCAGAAGGGTGCTGCGGACGATATTGGTGCGTGAGGTTGGTGCAAAAGCGCTGATCTGGCGCACCAAAAGGAGTCGGCGGGTCGCGTTTGCGGCCCGCTGATTTTTTATAAGCTGTTGTTTATAAAGGCGAGTTGAAGCGATTCACCAAGCTGGTACGGCCCTTGCTGAAGGGTTGGTCAGATATGTATGACACGAGCCGCCAATGACCGCTTTCGCCACCTCCGCTTTCGCCAAGCCAGCGACGCACTCCGGCCATCGCTTCGATGCCGAGCGTCACTGGGCGGCGTCGCTGGCGCTCGGCTTTGACTGCCGCGATGGGCGCACGCGTATGGTCGAGGCGTGCCACCGCGGCCCGCTGCGGGTGCAGCGGCCTTTCTATCCGGAAGGGCGAGATGGCGCCTGCCACGTTTACCTGCTGCACCCGCCCGGCGGGTTGGTCAGCGGTGATGCCTTGAGCATCGCCGCGCGGGTCGAGGCGCAAGCCCATGCGCTGCTGACCACGCCGGCCGCCAACAAGCTCTACCGGGCCGACAGCCACGGCGTGGCGTGGGAACAGCGCACCAGCCTGAAGGTATCGCCGCACGGCATTCTCGAATGGCTGCCCCAGGAGACCATCGCCTTCGATGGCTCGCGGGGCATGCAGGAGACGCTCATCGAACTCGACGCGGGCGCACGCTGCCTGGGCTGGGAAGTGCTGGCGCTGGGCCGGCCGGCGAGCCGGCTGCCCTATGTATCGGGACGCATCGATCAGCGCTTCCGGCTGTTTCGCGATGGCAAGCCACTGTGGTTGGAGCGCCAACCGCTTGACCCGGCACATCCGCGCTTCGCCGGTCGCTGGGGCCAGGGGGGCGCCAGCGTGCAGGCCACCCTGTGGGCCGTGGGTCTCGCCGACGAACCCGCAGCCATCGAGGCGCTGCGCGATGCGATAACGGCGAGCCCGCGCTGGGCGGTGACCGTGCGCCACGGCGTGCTGTTGTTGCGTTACCTGGGTCATGAACGCAACGAAGCCTGGGAGATCTGCCGGCAAGCCTGGGCCTGCCTGAGGCCACTGCTGATCGGTGTGCCCGCTCATCCGCCCCGTATCTGGTTCACCTGACTCACCAGGAGAGACGCATGGAACTGACCCCGAGAGACAAGGACAAGCTGCTGCTGTTCTCCGCCGCCCAGTTGGCCGAACGACGCCGGGCACGCGGCCTCAAGCTCAACTATCCCGAGGCCGTGGCGCTGATCAGCTTCGAGATCATGGAAGGCGCGCGCGATGGGCGCAGCGTGGCCGAGCTGATGAGCTACGGACGCGAGATCCTCGGCCGTGACGATGTCATGGACGGGGTGGCCGAGATGGTGCACGAGGTGCAGGTCGAAGCCACGTTTCCTGACGGAACGAAACTTGTGACGGTGCATACACCGATTGTCTAAGGAGCCATCCATGATCCCCGGTGAGTATCAATTGAAGGACGGCGAGATCGAGCTCTGCGCCGGGCGCGAGCGGATCACGCTGGAGGTGGCCAATACCGGCGACCGGCCGATCCAGGTCGGCTCCCACTATCATTTCGCCGAGACCAACCCGGCACTGGTCTTCGACCGTGCCAGGGCGCGCGGTTTTCGCCTGGACGTGGCGGCGGGCACGGCGATTCGCTTCGAGCCGGGCCAGACCCGTGAAGTCACGCTGATCCCCTTTGCCGGCAGCCGCCACATCTACGGCTTCCGCGGCGACGTGATGGGTAAGCTGGATGGAGGTGGCGCATGAGCTCTCATTCCCCCAATCGCATCAGCCGGCAGGCCTATGCCGACATGTACGGCCCCACCGTAGGCGATCGCGTGCGCCTGGGCGACACCGAGCTGTGGATCGAGGTGGAGCGCGACGCCACCCACTATGGCGAAGAGGTTAAGTTCGGCGGCGGCAAGGTGATTCGCGACGGCATGGGCCAGAGCCAGCGCGCCGACGCCACGGTGATGGATACCGTGATCACCAACGCCCTGATCCTCGACTGGTGGGGCATCGTCAAGGCCGATGTGGGCATCCAGGCGGGCCGTATCGCGGCCATCGGCAAAGCGGGCAACCCCGACACCCAGCCCGATGTGGAGATCGTCATCGGCCCCGGCACCGAGGTGATCGCCGGTGAGGGCAAGATCCTCACTGCCGGCGGCATCGACGCGCACATCCATTTCATCTGCCCGCAGCAGGTGGAAGAGGCGTTGATGAGCGGCATCACTACCATGCTCGGCGGCGGCACCGGACCTGCCACCGGCAGCAATGCCACCACCTGTACGCCGGGCGCCTGGCACATCGGTAGGATGCTGCAGGCTGTGGACGAGCTGCCGATGAACGTCGGCCTGCTTGGCAAGGGCAATGCCAGCTTGCCTGAGGCACTCGAGGCGCAGATCGAGGCCGGGGTGATCGGCCTCAAGCTGCACGAGGACTGGGGCACCACCCCGGCTTCCATCGATACCTGCCTGGGTGTGGCCGAAAGGTACGACGTGCAGATTGCCATTCATACCGACACCCTCAACGAGTCGGGCTTCGTCGAGGATACCCTGGCCGCCTTCAAGGAGCGCGGCATCCACACCTATCACACCGAGGGCGCCGGTGGCGGCCATGCGCCGGACATCCTGATTGCCTGTTCCAAGCCCTACGTGCTGCCGTCGTCGACCAACCCGACGCGGCCCTACACGATCAACACCATCGACGAGCATCTCGACATGCTGATGGTGTGCCACCACCTCGACCCGAACATTCCCGAGGACGTGGCCTTCGCCGACTCGCGCATCCGTCGCGAGACCATTGCCGCCGAGGACATCCTGCAGGACATGGGGGTGATCTCGATGATCGCCTCGGACTCCCAGGCCATGGGGCGGGTGGGGGAGGTGGTGTGTCGTACCTGGCAGACCGCGCACAAGATGAAGGTGCAGCGCGGGCTGCTGCCGGAGGACGAGGCGCTCGGCGCCGATAACTTCCGCGCCCGGCGCTACATCGCCAAGTACACCATCAATCCGGCGATCACCCACGGCATCGCCCATGAGGTGGGCTCCATCGAGGTGGGTAAGCTGGCCGATCTGGTGCTGTGGAGCCCGGCCTTCTTCGGCGTCAAGCCGGCGCTGATCCTCAAGGCGGGCATGATCGCGGCGGCGCCGATGGGCGATCCCAATGCCTCGATCCCCACGCCGCAGCCGGTGCACTACCGCCCCATGTTCGGCGCCTTCGGCCGGGCGGCGAGCCAGAGCCGCGTGAGTTTCGTCAGCCAGGCGGCACTGGACGCCGGCATCGGGGAGAAGCTGGGGTTGCAGAGCCCGCTGGTGGCTTGCAAGAACGTGCGCGGGGTGCGCAAGAGCGACATGAAGCTCAACGACGCCTGCCCCGAGCTCAGCGTCGATCCGCAGACCTACGAGGTGCGCTGTGACGGCGAGCTACTGACCTGTGAGCCGGCCACCGAGTTGCCATTGGCGCAGCGCTACCACCTGTTCTGAAGCATTCGAGGATGACGCCATGCTCGCAACCCCGCGCTCACCACGCCACGCGCCCGAAACCCTGGCATCCCGGCCGGACTCCTGCGGTCGGAAAGACGGCACATCCCTGTGCCGGCTTTCCTCGATCTTCATCCATGAAGATCGCCCGCATCGTCTCGCCCGGACTGCCAGCGGTCGCGCGAGGTGGTTCGGCGGGGTGCGGCCTGGCGCCAGGCTGGCCCAGGACCTGAACTCAACGAGGCAATAGCAATGCTGAAACTGATCGAACGCCTGGGACCCGTCGAGGGGCGCCAGGCCAGCGACACCCTCACGCTGCCCTATGAGCTGCGCATTCGCGGTCGGCTCAAGGCGGTGAGCGACTCCGGTCGCGAACTTGGGCTGTTTCTCGACCGTGGCCCGGTACTGCGCCATGGCGAGGGGCTGCGCGCCGAGAGCGGCGAGATCGTGCGGGTCAGGGCTGCCGACGAGCCGGTGGTGACCGCCCGGGTCGAAGCGGGCTTGCCTCTGGCGCGGCTCGCCTACCACCTTGGCAATCGCCACGTGCAACTGGCGCTGGGCGAGGACTGGCGAGGTGGTTACGTGCGCTTCCCACCGGATCACGTGCTGGAAGAGCTGGCCGAGTTGCTGGGAGCGAGTCTGGAGCGGCACGAGGCGTCTTTCGATCCCGAGCCAGGCGCCTACAACCAACTCGGCCATTCACACGCTCATGGTCACGACCACGACGACCCCAGTCATGGCCATGACCACGACCATGACCACGACCATAGCCATAACCACGGCCATGGGCATCACCATGCCCTGTGAGGCGACGCCCGTGAATGTCACGGCCCAGAGCGACGACCTGGCGCTGCTGGGACTGCTGCAATTGGTCAGCCCGGCGCTGCCGATCGGGGCCTTTGCCTTCTCCCAGGGGCTCGAGAGCGCTTTCGAGCTGGGCTGGGTAGATGACGAAGAGAGCCTCGGTGACTGGCTGGAAGGCGTGCTCGATGATGGCCTGACCCGCTGCGAGCTGCCGGTACTGGCGCGCCTGCAGCACGCCTGGGGAGAGCAGGATGTCGAGGCGATAGCGCAGTGGGATTGTTGGCTTGCCGCCAACCGCGAAACTGCCGAGTTGGCCGCCGAGGACTCGCGCCTGGGTGCTTCGCTGGCGCGGCTGCTGGGCAGCCTGGAGCTGCTGCCCGCTGAGTTGCCGAATGGGACTCCCGCGCTGCCGGCAGGGGCAGGCTACGTGACCGTTTTTGCCTGGGCCGCCCGGGTGCGTGGGGTGGCGCCACGCCAGGCCATGCTCGGCTTCGCCTGGGCCTGGCTGGAGAACCAACTGGCGGTGGCCTGCAAGGCGTTGCCGCTGGGGCATACCGCTGCCCAGCGCCTGATCGAGCGGCTGCGCCCGGCGCTGGTGGCTGCGGTGGATGAAGCCCTCGCGCTCGGTGACGACGAACTTGGCCCGGTGCTGCCTGGGCTGGCCCTGGCCAGCGCGTTGCACGAAACGCAGTACTCGAGGCTGTTTCGGAGTTGATTGTGATGAGTACGTGGCGTCAGGTGAATTGGTACATGACGCACCGGGGGCATGGGGAGCGCTGGCGAATCCACCTCACGCGGCCGCTGGCATGACGGCCGAAGCGAAGCGGTCGATCTTCAGGGAAGAAGATCGAGGAAAGCCGGCACAGGGATGTGCCGTCTTTCCGACCGCTGAGACCGGCCGTCGGGCCAGGGTTTCGGTCGCGTGGTGTGGTGAGTCGGCGTGTTCCCATGTCCAGGCACGCTGCATTCAAGAATGAACACGTTGCGTTCAAGAATGAACGAGGAGTAACGACATGACACATTGCCTACGCGTCGGCGTCGGTGGCCCGGTGGGCTCCGGCAAGACGGCCCTGCTCAAGCAGCTGTGCCTGGCGCTGCGCGACCACTACGACATTGCCGTGGTGACCAACGACATCTACACCCGTGAGGATGCCGACTTCCTGCTGCGCCACGAGGCGCTGCCGGCCGACCGCATCCTCGGCGTGGAGACCGGAGGTTGCCCGCACACGGCGATCCGCGAGGATGCCTCGATGAACCTCGCCGCCATCGACGAACTGCAGGAGCGGCATTCAGGCCTGGAGCTGGTGCTGGTGGAGTCCGGTGGCGACAACCTCTCGGCCACCTTCAGCCCCGAGCTTTCCGACCTGACCCTCTACGTGATCGACGTCTCCGCCGGCGACAAGATCCCGCGCAAGGGCGGCCCCGGTATCACCAAGTCGGATCTGCTGATCATCAACAAGATCGACATCGCCGAGCAGGTTCACGCCTCGCTCGAGGTGATGGAGCGCGATTCGAAGAAGATGCGCGGCGAGCGCCCGTTCGTCTTCACCAATCTCTACGATGGCGTCGGCCTCGAGGAGATCATCCGTTTCATTCTTGACCGCGGCATGCTGCCGGAGCGCCGGCCCCAGGCTCAGCCGGCCAGTGCCTGACGACCATTCGACTACCTTCGGCTAGGAGATCGCCATCATGAAAACGACCTGTTCATCATCCACACAGCTGGCTCTGCTCGCGGCACCGATGCTTCTCCTCCTCGCCGGTCTGGCCGTGGCCCACCCGGGGCACGACCATGCCCACGGCGGTGGTTTTGCCGCCGGCCTGGCCCACCCGCTGCTGGGGCTCGACCACCTGCTGGCGATGCTGGCGGTGGGGCTGTGGAGCCTGCGTCAGAGCCGGGCCTTCAGCCTTGCTGCGCCGGCTCTGGCAGCGGGCGGCATGTTGTTGGGAGCGGGGCTGGCCTGGGCCGGCGTGGTATTGCCGGGCGTGGAGTTCGGCATCGCCATGTCGGTATTGCTGGCAGGGGTGCTGATCGCGGCGCTGGTCAAGGTGCCCACGCTGGTGGGGGCGGGTGTGGTCGTGCTGTTCATGCTCTTCCACGGCCATGCCCATGGCAGCGAGATGCCCCACGGTGCCTCCATGCTGACCTATCTGGCAGGCTTCACCCTGGCGACCCTTGCCATCACCTACGCAGGGCGTGCCGCGGGGGCGTTCCTGATGGCGCGTGAGAACCGTATCCTGCGGGCGCTGGGCGTTGCGATCGCCGCCGCGGGGGCGCTGTTCGCCCTGGGCTGATCCCCACTCGCAATCCTGGTTTTGTCGCGCCCGGCTTCGGCCGGGCGCGCCGTATTAGCAAAAGTTGACAGAAAACGCGCCGCCACCCAGCTTTAAGGGGATGCTTGGGGAAAGGAGAGCGCATGGATACGCTACTGCTGGCGATCAAGATCGTCGTGACTCTGCTGGTCGCGATTCTCTTCGTGCAGAACATCACCCTGGTCGAGGTGCGCTTCCTGACTTGGGGAATGCGGATGCCGTTGGCGCTACTGCTGCTGGTGATCTATGTGCTGGGCATGGTCAGTGGCAAGTCGCTGTTTCATCTGCTGAATCGGTTGCGTAGCCAGCGCAGCCGTGGCCCACGCCATTGAGCACTGCTTTAGTCCACGTGAGTGACTGGTTCGCGGCGAGGGTCCACGTACCACGGCAGGCCGCGGCGGGCGTTGTACTCGAGTTCGGCGATCACCTGAGCGCCGAGCAGCAGGATCATGGCACCCACTTCCAAGGTGAGCAGCACCACGACGATGGTGGCAAGCGAGCCATAGACCACATTGACCAGCGAGATGTTGAGAAAGTAGAACATCAATAGGAAACGTACTCCCTCCCACAGCAACGCCGCGACGAAGCCGCCCACCAAGGCTCGTTTCAGAGCGATTTTTACCACCGGTAGAACCTTGTAGATGGCACTGAAGAGCAAGAAGACGCCGAAAAAACTGAACAGGTTGAGCAGGGGGTTGGAGAGTCCGGCCAGTGGCATCTCGCGACCGGCGACCAGACGCCATAGGGTGCCGATCGCCTCGGCCAGAGCCACCATCAGAGTGAGTGCCAGCAATCCGGCACCCAGCACCAGCATGAACAGATAGGGCAGTAGTACCGAGACCCAGACGCTGCGCTTCGGGTGGGCTTCCGGCGTATGGAAGATGATCGCCAAGGCATCCTCCAGCATACGAAAGGCAAAGGAGCTGAAGACCAGCAGTACCAGGATGCCGAACAGCCCGATCATGTCACGCGATGCCAGCAGAGTGCGTACGGCTTCCATCAGGCCCTCGGCGTGGGCGGGGGCAAGATGAACCACTTGAACACTAAGCACCTCGAGCATCACGGCTTCATCGACGATCTGGGTCAGCAGCACGGCGAGCAGGGCAAAGAGGGGAACGATGGAGAGCAGGATGTTGTAACCGACGCCGCCGGCAAGCAGGATGCCGCGGTTGCGCAGGAAGTTCGTCAGCACGCGCCAGAGAAAGGCGCCCGTACGTGGCAACAGCACGAACATGACACGCTGCGACTTGCGTACCTGGGACATGGCGAGCGTCGCTCCTTGTGCCGTTATGCGGGATCCTGCCTCGTAAGGTATTCGCCTCGGTAGGCGACCACAAGTCGGTTGCTTCGCTGGCTGGATTTCATTGGTCCGCTACACTGGGGCTGACGGTGGCCTGGTTGTCACCACGTCGACTACTTTGAACCCGACGGCAAGGAGAGCTGTATGCGAAATATCATCTATATCATTGGCCTGATCGTGGTGGTGCTTTTCATCCTGT
Organism: Halomonas sp. MCCC 1A11062; assembly: GCF_021404355.1. Taxonomy (NCBI): domain Bacteria; kingdom Pseudomonadati; phylum Pseudomonadota; class Gammaproteobacteria; order Oceanospirillales; family Halomonadaceae; genus Halomonas; species Halomonas sp. MCCC 1A11062. The sequence goes on along the minus strand of NZ_JABFTW010000009.1, from coordinate 116,841 downwards.
CGATGCTGGGGCTGCGCTAGGCTTGGCGTCATGACCGAGCGGGGCGGTCATGACGGGCGGGGTATGGAAGGCTGCCTCAGGCTTCTCTGAGCAGCCTTTCGATCAGCCCATGCAGGAGTTCCTGCCGAAACCGGGAGCCATCGGAGCTGGGTGCGGGGTCGGCCGTAATGGCGATAGTAAGAGCCCGCGAGGGAATTACGTACAGGCCTTGCCCACCGAAACCACGCCCGTAATAGACTTGCTCACCCGCCAGGGTGGTGATGAACCAACCGTATCCGTAACCGTCATTCGTCCAGCGCGACGTACCGCGCGACTGCCAAGAAGCTTCCACCCAGTCTTGCGGCAGCACGCGGGTACCGTCGATCTCGCCTTGCAGGCGATAGAGTTCGCCAATCCGAATCAGCGCCCTGGGCGAGAGCGACATGTCGTTGCCGCCGAAATAGATGCCCTGAGGGTCCTGGGGCCAGGCAGGGATCGCGATGTCCAGCGGTTCGCCAAGCAGACGGCGGGCGAGTGCCAGGGTGCTCTCGCCGGTCGCTTCGGTCAGTGCTGCCGAAAGCAGGTGAGAGCTGCCGGTAGAGTAGAGCATGGCACCGCCGGGACGGTCGGCGAACGGGCGGTTCAGCGCATCGGCCACCCAGTCGCGGCTGGCCACCCAGGCACCGTAGTTGTTGCCGGAAGTACGCTCGAGCCCCGCCTGCAGTGTCAGCAGATGTTCCACGGTGATCTCGCTGACGCGGGGATCGACCCCGGCGGGAACCCTGGGTCCCAGCAGCTCGACGATGGGCTGGTCGACGCTCTCGATCAGGCCCGCTTCGATGGCGGCACCCACCAAGGCGGCCAGAACGGTCTTGGACAACGACTTGATGTTGACCGGCTGATCGGTGTCGGGTCCTTGCAGGCGATGGTCGAGGACGATATCGCCATGCTCGGCAACGACCACGGCATGCAGGCGTGGGATCTCGCCTGCTTCGGCAGCGAGGCGGCTCAGCGCTCGTTCGCTCGTCGCCGTGTTCGCCTTTGCCATGCCTGGCTGCGTGAGTGGCCCGAGCAACAGGCAAAGCAGCGCCAGCAGCATGGCGGGAAGCCAGCGAGGACGAGCATGCCAGGCCAGAGAAGGTAGGGGCTTCGACATGCTTGCTCTCCGGTCGTGTGCCTGTTTCCCTATTCTAGACAGCATACCGTTGGAGGCCGTGAACATGTTTGGCTCGTTGGCAACCCCATCCTCCGGAAGACGGCATCAGGCGCGTTTCGAGCGGCTGCTACGCTGGCTGGGTATCGCACTGGCCGTGCTGCTGTTGACCGGCTGTGCCGGCCGCGTCGTGCCGCCCGAACCGCGCTTGCTCGAACAACCCGTCGATATCTATCTGCTGGATCATGGCCGGCACGCCAGCCTGGTACTACCACGTGAATCGGGGGGCGTGGTGCGCTACAGCTATGGCGACTGGCGCTGGTACGTCGAGGGGCGTCAGCACGCACTGAGCGGTGCCGCGGCCATGTTGTGGCCCACCGATGCGGGCATTGGCCGAGCCGTGCACCCCGACATCGACGCTCCCGAACAGTTTCACCGGCTGGCCCCGGAGGGCCTGACCGACGTCTATCCCCTGGAAGCCGACATGGGACGTGTGCAGGCCTTGAAACGGCGGCTCGATGCGCACTTCGAGCGGGCCGATGTGGAACCGGTGCCGAGCGAGCAGTACGGCCTGGAGTTCGTGCCCTATCCACGCGGTTATTCCGCCGCTCATCAATCGAATCTGGTGGTTGCCCAATGGCTGCGCGAACTCGACTTCGAGGTCCGCGGTTCGCCCTGGCTGTCGAATTGGCGGGTCACTCCGCGCTGACGGCACGCGATTTTTCATACGCTAAGCTTGACGAACGGTTTGCTGGCGGCTTCCTTTCGCTGCCTTGGCTGCCTATGTATGCTGAGGAAGGAACCTACGCGAGCGTCACGCCAAGCGTGACGATCAACATGGACCATCTGGAGGGTCTTGCCCATGTCGGAAACACCCGAAAGTCCACTCTACAAGGACAGACGCGTCATGGCCCTGGTGGCCATCGCCGTGCTGGCCATCCTCTGGGCGATTCTTGCTCATAACAGCGCCGGCAACCAGCGTGAACGCAGCGCCGCGCTCGAGGAGCAGCTGGCTGCGCTGGAAGGTGAGCACCAGGAGTTGGTCAGGGAACTCAATGAGCGCAATGAGGCCGGGGAGAACATCGAGGCGCTGGAGCGGCGGCTGGCCGAACTCGAGGAGGAGCGGCAGTCGGCGGAAGCCGCCCTGCACGATGAGCAGGAGGCCGCTCGCGGCGAGATCGAGCGTCTCGAAGCCGAGGCGGTAGAGGCTTCTGCCCGTGTCGACGAGTTGCAGGAGGAGCGCGAGGCGCTGGAGGGCGACCTCGAGGCACGCCGTGGCGAGCAGGCCGAAATGGAGGAGAGCCTGACGGCGCTGCGCGATGACTTCCAGGCGGTAGACGAAGCTCGTGCCGATGCCGATGAAGCCCGTCAGGATGCGGAAAGCGCACGCCAGGAAGCCGAGGCCGCGCGCCAGACCGCCGAAGAGGAGCGCCAGGAGGCAGAAGCAGCGCGCCGCCAGGCTGAAGAGGAACTCGAGCAGATATCCAGTGAGCTGGAGCGCATGCGAGAGGAGGCCGCAGCTGGCCAGGAGCAGCTCGATACGCTGAATCAGGCCATCGAGGAGCGCCAGCAGGCAGTCGAAGCGCTGGAGAACGACATCGAGGCGCTGGAGGCCTGGCGTAGCGAGGTCGAGGGCGAAGTGGGCGAAATCCGCGACGAGCGCGAGGCGGCCACGTCAGAACTCGAGGCGATTCGCCAGGAGCGCGATGAAACCAACGAAGAGATCGAATCGGCCCGTGGTGAACTCGAGGAGCTGGAGGCCCAGGTTCAGCGTCGTCAGCAGCAGCTCGAGCAGGTCGAGGAGCAGCTTGCCCAGTGGCGCGATGCGCTGGGGGATCTCGAGCTGCGCACTCAACAAGGGCAGCAGCAAGATCAACAGCAGGGCCAGCAACAGGGCCAGCAACAGGGCCAGCCTCAAGGCCAGCAGGCCACTCAGCAGACGCCGCAAGAAGAGGAAGAGGCCGAAGAGGCCGAGAGCAACTGAGCGCCGTGAGGGCGAAACGATGCGGCGGGCCTTGGCCCGCCGCATGTCTTTATGGAGACTTCGATGTCGCTCGGTCGCGCTCGTATCGGGAGCTGGCGCGTTATACTGAGCGTGTCAGACAATTGCCATTCGCAGGACACTCATCTGCAGGAATAAGGAGTCAGTCGTGATCGAAGGGGTCAAGCATATCGTGGCCGTGGCATCCGGCAAGGGTGGGGTGGGCAAATCCACCGTTACCGTCAATCTGGCGCTGGCCATGGTTGCCGAAGGGTATCGTGTCGGCATTCTCGATGCCGACATCCACGGCCCCAGTCAGGCGCAGATGCTGGGTGTTCCAGAAGGCGTGCGGCCCCAGCAGGCCGGCGAGAACAAGTTCCGGCCGTTGGAGACCCATGGCGTACAGGCCATGTCGATGGCTTTCATGGTCGACACCCGGGAGCCCATGGTGTGGCGCGGCCCGATGGTGGCGGGAGCCTTTCAGCAGCTGTTGACCCAAACGGCCTGGGACGACCTCGATGTACTGTTCATCGACATGCCGCCGGGCACCGGCGATATCCAGCTGACGCTGGCGCAGAAGGTTCCGGTGGATGGAGCGGTCATCGTGACCACGCCCCAGGACATCGCGTTGCTCGATGCCCGCAAGGGTATCGAGATGTTCCGCAAGGTCAACGTGCCGGTGCTGGGCGTGGTGGAGAACATGAGCCTCCACGTGTGTTCCCAGTGCGGTCATGCCGAACCGATCTTCGGCGAAGGCGGCGGTGAGCGTATCGCCGGTGAGTACGAGACCAAGGTGCTGGGCAGGCTGCCGCTTGCGCTGTCGATTCGCGAACAGGCGGACGGGGGCCGACCCACCGTTGTTGCCGAGCCGGAAGGCGAGGTGACGGCGACCTTCCGTGACATGGCACGGCAGATCGCCGCTGAGCTGGGCGGCCAGTCGCCGAGCGAAGGGCCGAGCATCTCGTTCAGTGATTGACAGTGTTCAGCCCGTTGGCGACGGGCCGTGACGAGTGCACCTAGGGCCGCTATGATAGCGGCCCTAGACGACTTTTCAGCCAAAGCCTACTTCTTCATTCTCGGCACAACTCATTCAGGACGTCCCATGAGCATCAAGCCCGACAGTTGGATCCGCCGCATGGCCGAGCGGGAAGGCATGATCGAACCCTTCGAAGCCGATCAGGTGCGTTACGTCAACGATCAGCGGGTGATCTCCTACGGTACCTCCAGCTATGGCTACGATGTCCGCTGTGCCGATGAATTCAAGGTGTTCACCAATATCCACTCGGCGGTGGTCGACCCCAAGAATTTCGATGAGAAGAGCTTCGTCGACATCAAGGGCGACGTCTGCATCATCCCACCCAACTCCTTCGCCCTGGCGCGCACCGTGGAATATTTCCGCATTCCGCGCAGCGTGCTGACCATCTGTCTGGGCAAGTCGACCTACGCTCGCTGCGGCATCATCGTCAACGTGACGCCGTTGGAGCCGGAGTGGGAAGGGCACGTGACCCTGGAGTTCTCAAACACCACCAACCTGCCGGCCAAGATCTACGCCAACGAGGGTGTGGCGCAGATGCTGTTCCTCGAGTCGGACGAGGTGTGCGCGACCTCCTACAAGGATCGCGGCGGCAAGTATATGGGGCAGAGGGGGGTCACTCTGCCCCGCACCTGAGAAAGCGTCGATTTATTGCTGCGCTCGACCTTCTGACCGCCGGCGGTGCTCAAAATCCTCATGTAGCAGGCTACACTCCGGTTTTTGCGCTCCGGCGGCGATCAGCATGTCATCGCTCGCGACATAAATCGCTGGCTTTCTGTACAAGCTCCTTATTGAGCTTCACCTATCATGTGTCGCCGAGGTCTTCGTCAAGTTCTTCGGCGGCGTCGGCGTGGGAGAGGCGTAGCCCCTGGGGCGGCAGCGGGGTGCCGTCGAGCAGGGCGCTCTCGCCTTCGAGGCGCAGGCGCCCCTCGAGGAACCACTTCACCGCGATGGGGTAGATCAGGTGCTCGCGGGCGTGCACCTTCTCCTTAAGGCTGGCTTCGGTCTCGCCCTCGTTAACCGCTACCACGGCCTGGATGGCGACCGGGCCGCCGTCCAGCTCCTCGGTGACGAAGTGCACGCTGCAGCCGTGTTCGGCCACGCCGTCGGCGAGTGCCTTGGCATGGGTGTTGAGGCCACGGTAAGCGGGCAAAAGGGAGGGGTGGATGTTGAGCATGCGGCCGTGGAAGCGCTGCACGAAGCGTGAGCTTAGAATGCGCATGAAGCCGGCCAGTACCACCAGATCGGGTTCGTGGCGCTCGATCACCTTGATCAGGGCACCATCGTAGGCTTCGCGATTCTCGTACTCGCCGTGGGGTAGCACTACGGCATCGATGCCGGCATCACGGGCACGCTGCAGGCCGTAGGCGTCGGCAACGTTGGAGATCACCGCCACGATCTCGCCGCCCAGGCGGTCGTGGGTCTGCTCGTCGATCAGCGCCTGCAGGTTGCTGCCGTTACCCGAGATCAGCACCACCACCCGGCGTGTGCCGGTGGGCTCGGGGGTGAAGTCCGTCATGGTGTCGCCGTCGTACGCTTCGCTCATGCTTCGAGGTTCTCCAGCAGAACCGCTTCTTCGCCTTCGCCGCGGGCGATGATCTCGCCGATGCGATAGACCGCCTCGCCCTGGGCCTGCAGGTGGGCGCGGGCCTGATCGGCCTTCTCGGCGGGTACGACCACGACCATGCCGATACCGCAGTTGAGCACGCGGTACATTTCGTGTTCCGCCACGTTGCCCTGCTGCTGCAACCAGTCGAACAGCGCCGGACGCGTCCAGCTCTTCACGTCGATGCGTGCCGCCAGGGAGTCGGGCAGTACCCTAGGAATGTTCTCCAGCAGCCCGCCGCCGGTGATGTGCGACAGGGCATGAACGGCGATACCGCTCTCCTTGATCAGCGACAGCAGCGGCTTGACGTAAATCCGTGTGGGAGCGAGCAGAGCGTCGCCCAGTGGCCGGCCGTCGATGGCGGTATCCAGCGATGCGCCGCTCACTTCGAGGATCTTGCGGATCAGCGAATAGCCGTTGGAGTGAGCGCCGCTGGAGGCGATGCCCAACAGTACGTCGCCTTCGCCGACCTTGCTGCCGTCGAGGATCTCGGATTTCTCCACCACGCCGACACAGAAGCCGGCCAGGTCGTAGTCGCTGCCTTCGTACATGCCGGGCATTTCGGCGGTTTCACCGCCTACCAGGGCGCAGCCGGCCTGTTCGCAACCCTCGCCGATGCCGGCGACGACGTCAGCGGCGATGTCCACATCCAGTTTGCCCGTGGCATAGTAGTCGAGGAAGAACAGCGGTTCGGCGCCGGCCACCACCAGGTCGTTGACGCACATGGCGACCAGATCGATACCGATGGAGTCGTGTCGACCCAGGTCCATGGCCAGACGCAGCTTGGTGCCTACGCCGTCGGTGCCCGAGACCAGCACCGGTTCGCGATAGCCGGAAGGCAACTGGCACAGGGCGCCGAAGCCGCCCAGTCCGCCCATCACCTCGGGGCGCATGGTGCGCTTGGCGACGCCCTTGATGCGGTCGACCAGGGCGTTGCCGGCATCGATGTCGACGCCGGCGTCCTTGTAGCTCAGGGATGCCTTGGCATTGTCGGGAGAGGTGGAATCGGTCATGGCCTGTCCTGTACGAAGTAGCGCGGTTATGTGGCCCGGCGCAAGGCGACGCAACGCCTGATGGCCGAAGCAGTGGGCAAGATCGGGCCGGAATTGTAGCATCACGACGCACGGCTCGCATCGCCGTGGATGGAGAACGCAGGGAGGTGTGGAGCTGTGATGCGTAAAGAATGGTGGGTGCTGATTGGCGCGGTCGCCTTGGTGTGGCTGCTGTTCCAACTGGAAACGATGCTGATGCCGTTCATCGCCGGGATGATCCTGGCGTACCTGAGCGATCCGCTGGCCAATCGATTGCAGCGCCTGGGGCTTTCGCGCGCCTTGGCGGTGTGCGGCGTGTTCTTCATCCTGACCTTGGTGCTGGGGGTAGCACTGCTGGTGCTGATCCCGCTGGCCGTGCAGCAGGTGCGCCAGTTCGGGCTGATGATTCCGGGAATCTTCGAGTGGGTGGAAACGGTGCTGGCGCCGCAGATCCGCGGTTGGACGGGACTGGACGTGGCGGCGGATCTCGATAACGTGCAGGAGACGCTGGCCGAACACTGGCAGGACGCCGGCGGTTACCTGGCCCAGTTCCTGGGACAGATCGGGCGCTCGGGGGCGGCGTTCCTGGCCTGGGTGACCTATTTCGCGCTGATTCCGGTGGTCACGTTCTATCTCCTGCTGGACTGGAACCGCCTGATCGTCAATCTGCGCAATCTCATCCCGCGGCGCCTGGAGCCGGATGCGGTGCGTCTCAGCCTGCGCTGCGACGAAGTGCTTTCGGCTTTCCTGCGTGGCCAACTGCTGGTCATGCTGACTTTGGGGGCCATCTACGCCATTGGGCTGACCGTCATGGGGCTTCGCTTCGGGCTGCTGATCGGTATGCTGGCGGGGCTGGCCAGCATCGTGCCGTTTCTCGGCTTCATCGTCGGTATCAGCGTGGCGCTGATCGTGGCGTTCTTCCAGTTCGGCAGTTGGGTGGCGCTGCTTGGCGTGGTCATCGTGTTCAGCATCGGTCAGATCATCGAAAGCGTGGTGCTGCAGCCCAAGCTGCTGGGAGACCGCATCGGTCTGCATCCGGTGGCGGTGATCTTCGCCGTACTGGCGGGCGGCAACCTGTTCGGTTTCACCGGGGTGCTGCTAGCGCTGCCGGCTGCGGCGGTGATCATGGTACTCTTGCGGGAACTCAACGAACGCTACAAGCGCAGCAGCCTTTACGACGCCGATAAAAAAGAGCGTAGCAGCGAGGATTCATCATGAGTCGAGCGCCTGCGCAGCTGCCTCTGGGGGTGGGGCTGCGTGACGATGCCACTTTCGAGAGTTTTCTACCGGCCGCCAATGCCACCTTGCTGGATCGCCTTTCGCGCCAGCTCGATGCCGACGGCGAGCCGTTCCTCTTCCTGTGGGGGGCGTCCGGCAGCGGTCGCAGTCATCTGTTGCAGGCGGCCTGCCATGCGGCTTCCGACCGGGACCTTCGCGCGCTCTATCTACCGCTGCACGACCTGGGGCACTTCCCGCCCTTGATGCTTGAGGACGTGGAGCGCCTCGACCTGGTGGCCATCGACGACGTGGACGTCGTCATCGGGCGACGTCGCTGGGAGGAGGGCTTGTTTCATGCCTTCAATCGCTTGCGCGATGCCGGCAAGCGTCTGGTGATGTCGGCGTCGGCTGCGCCCCGCCAGCTGCCCGTCGCACTGCCCGATCTGGCCTCGCGTCTTACCTGGGGCGTCACCTTTCAACTGCAGCGGCTGGATGACGGCGAAAGGTTGCAGGCTCTGCAGCTGCGTGCGCGCATACGTGGCATGCAGCTTTCCGAGGAGGTGGCCCGCTATATTCTTCATCGCGGACCGCGACGTCTGGACGAACTGTTCGACGAGCTGGCCGTGCTCGACCGTGCTTCGCTGTCGGCCCAGCGCAAGCTGACGATTCCCTTCGTCAAGCAGGCGCTGGGTTGGTAGCGCGTTGTGTCAGCGACTCAGATTGACCTCGAGGCGCTGGCCGTTGCGCAGTGACACCTGGCGCAGTATCACCTGGCGCTGGCCGTTGCTGGGGTTGACCACGCTTCCCGAGACATAGAACTCACCGGGGGGCAGGCCCTGCAGGGAAAAGTTGCCGTTGCCATCGGTGCGCGCGGTGTGGGTGTATTCACGCGCCCGCGGGTCGGCCGGCTCGACCGCACGTCCTGCCAGGGCATGCTCGGCGGCTTCGGCCGAATAGGTGGTGACCGGCGCCACGGAGATGGTCTCCCCGGTGCCGGGAGTGCCGTTCAGACTGAGCCTGCCTGAAATGGCGGCGGTGCCGCTCTTCGGCAGCGCCGCATATTCGCTCGCCGGAAAAGCCACCTGACGAGCGATTCTCCCTGGGGTGGGGGCAGGGCGCTCGGCGTCGGGGCGTTCGACGTCGGGGCGTTGCGGGTCGCCGATATCGATCACCTCGATACGCTCGGGTGGTGGCCCCGGCTCCATCATCTGGCAGCCGACAAGAGTGAGACTCACCAAGGCTACGGGTAACCAGGCTTTCATTCGATTGCTTCCTCATTGCGACATGCCCGTGCAGGACGAGCATAAACGATGGGAGCCGGCTGGCGACAGATGGAAAGATGAAACTGGCGAGAAAACTGGAGAGAAAAAACGAAGGCCCGCCGAACGTGGTTCGGCGGGCCTTGCGTTAGGACGGGTAGAGCATCAGGCCTTGGCGGTCTGGCTCTGGGCGACCTTTTGTGCTTCCTGCAGGCTGCTTTCAGCCAGTTTCTGGCTCTGCTGGAAGAAGTCCTGATGCAGGGTAACGGCCTTCTCGGCATCGCCCTTGAGACGCTCGGTCACGTCCTTGGCGAACTGCTGCTGACCTTCCAGGTAGCTACGCAGACCGTCGGCATCGCGGACTTCGAGCAGCTTGCGGGCTTGCGCCAGGCTGGTGTCGGTATAGGCCTTGACGGCCTCTAGCTGGGCGCCGACCAGCTTTTCGGAATAGTCGATGCTCAGGGCGGCATAGGCACGCGCCGGGCCCAGCAGCATGGTTTCGAAAGGCTTGGTGTCGAAGCTGAATGATTTCATCATGAGTAAGGTATCTCCGGATGTGTTGTGTAATTTCGAACGGATGTCCGCTCTATTGCAATGCAGCATAGCAAAGGTTCTTGCTGCATTGCAATATGTGCTTGATGAATTGGTGCTTGGCGATCAGGCCGCACATTCGATGCGATTTCGCCCGTTGCGCTTGGCCTGGAGCAACAGTGCGTCGGCACGATCGATCAGGTCGATCACGACGTCGTCGCCCGGCGCCCGGCTGGCGATCCCGATACTCAGCGTGAGACGGCTCGTCTGGGTGAGGGTGTTGCGCAGACGCTCGGCCAACTCCTGCGCGCCACTGGCCGTGGTCTCCGGCATCAGGATCAGGAATTCGTCCCCGCCGTATCGGCCCACCAGATCGCACTCGCGTACGGTCGCCAGTATCGTGCGTGCCACGCAGCGCAGGGCTTCGTCGCCCACTAGATGGCCGCGCGCGTCGTTGAGCGTCTTGAAATGATCGATATCGAGCATCAGCAGGCAAAGCGGCAGCTCGTAGCGGATGGCGCGCCTCAGCTCCTGTTCGGCCAGCTCCATCAGATAGCGCCGGTTGTAGGTGCCGGTCAGATGATCGTGAGTCGCCAGGTAGGCCAATTTCTCGTTGGCCGCGATCAGTTCGGCCGTGCGTTCGCAGACTCGGCGCTCCAGCTCGCCCGTGATCCCTGGGGTGAGCATGTGATGCTCGCGGGAGAAGGCCCGATCATGGGATATCCCGAACAGATGGGTCACAGTGCCCTCGGTGTTGGTGATGGGAACCAGCAGCGTCTGCCGATGGATATGCTGATAAATACCATCCCTGTCGAGATAGTCGCCATTCTCTTCATATCGCACCGGTGCCCCGGACTCTACGCAGCGACCCAGGTTGGCCAGCACACCGTGACAAAGCGGGGCGGGTAGCGACTGTTCGATACGCTTGCCGATGACGGCGTTCGTCTCTGCGCTCGTCGTCTCGTGAGTGGAGTTCATGGCCTCGATCACGAAATTGCCCGGTCCCTCGACGCGAACGATGAACATGTGTTCCGGGCAGTATTCCCACAGGCTGCGCACCAATAGCAGGCATGTATTGGCATTGAGCTGACTGAGGATGTCCGTCGTCAACCAGGATTTCTGTTGCATGTTTCTGCTCCCTTGGTGGTGTCCTCCCTGTACCGAGTGGTACACCGATCCTGTGCGATGCAGCATTAACACTAGGCGGCTGTAATTTTTCGTGCAGCATGGTTTTCGTCATGACAACGTGGGGTGGGTTATCACATTTCTCTGCCCAGGGTATGAAGTAAGTCAGACTACGGTGCGGCCCGGCAAACCTATAATTGCTAAGTGTGTGCCAAGGCAAGGAGAGTCGCATCATGACGAGCCGTGGCAAGTACGTATATGGCGGGCTTGAGAGCGGTACCGGTTGTCTCTCGTGTTATCTCAATGCGCTGTGCATTGCCGAGGAGCTGTTGCCCGAGGAGACATTGCTACTCAGCGAAATGGTCGTTCCTCCCATCCGTCTCGAAAAGCGGCAGGTGTTGTATCGCCAGGAGGCACCTTTCACCAGCCTGTATGTCGTGCGTACCGGCTGCCTCAAGCAGGAGACTGTCGTCGAAAGCGAACAGCTGCTGACGGCGATCTGGCTGCCCGGCAGCATCATCGGCTGTGATGCCATCGGCCTGGAGCGCTATCCTTCTACTGTCAGCGCTCTCGACACCGCGACCTTGTGCGAGTTGCCTTTCGAGCGGCTCGAGGCGGTGATGCAGAGATTGCCGAAATTGCGTCGACGCCTGCAGAGAACGATCAGCCGCAGCATGCAGCAGGAGCGCATGAGCCTGCATCGACTGTTGAGCCGTACTGCGGAGGCGCGTATGGCCAGTTTTCTGCTGGCTGTGTCGGATTGTTTTCATCGCCGTGGCTATTCTCCTACTCACTTTCGCTTGCCCGTATCGCGCAACGACATCGGCAGCTATCTGGGGCTGACCCAGGAGACGGTCGGTAGAACCCTGGCCACTTATCAGGCGCAGCGGCTGCTGCGTGTCACGGGACGTGACTATCAGCTGCTCGATCTTGCAAGACTCGAGCGCTTGGCCTCTTCCACCGGCAGGCGGCAGAAGAGGCCATGAAGGGTCGAGGGTCAGGCTCGCTGAGCCACCGCAGGCGGTCTGTGCTGTTCCCAGTACTCGAGCAGGACTCGACATTCGCCCTCCTTTTCGCTGACGAAATTGAGCAACGGCCGATGAAGTTCCGCCGTGGCGTTGGTATTCAACATCCAGTCGAAGAAGTGCTTCGATTCCATGGCCGCCCGGATGGCGTGCTCGATCATCTGTTCGCCCATGACCTCGTCGACGATGAAGAAGTGAGGTTCCGGAATCGGGAAGGGTGCAACGTTGCCTGGCGCTCTAACGATGCAGGCTTCGAGTTCCAGGCAGACGGCCACCTGATGAAGCTGGCCGAGGCGCTTCTCGCACTGCAGGCCCAGCGTTGCCATTAACCTGCTCGTCTGCGGAGCCCTGGGTAGAAACCGAAGGGTCAGGCGGCGGTAGCGCTGGAGCTCGGCGGCTTCGTGCTCGTAAGCGAGAGTGAGCTGTTCGTGCGGCAACAAGAGCAAGGTATGGGTCATGTCCATGAGTCGGTTCTTCCAGATTGTGCTGTTGTGATCGAGGCTTTTTTAGGTGCCCTGAGTGGTGGGCTAAGCGATCTTAGGGAAAGGCCTTTTGGCGTCGCAACGACAGTTATCATGTTGGCGTCCGATAACGAGCGAATAGGAAAGAAACCTGACAGTTGTCAATCCGCTCATTGGCAGCGCTATCTGGTGCCTCTCACGGTCTGAATGGCTTGCAAGCCTCGATTCCCGGCACCATGGTGAAGGGAGCGATCGTCTAGCGAGGGAGTGACATGAGCGATCATCGTATCGAACGAGACAGCATGGGTGAGCTGCGGGTGCCGGTCTCGGCGCTCTATGGCGCCCAGACCCAGCGTGCGGTGGAGAATTTTCCGGTGTCGGGCCAGCCGATGCCGGCTGGCTTCATCCATGCCATCGCCCGCATCAAACTGGCCGCTGCCAAGGTCAGCCGTGAACTGGGCCTGCTCGACGGCGAGCGAGCCGAAGCCATCGTCGCGGCGGCTCAGGAGATCGTCGACGGCAAGCACGACGACCAGTTCCCGGTGGACGTGTTCCAGACCGGTTCGGGCACCTCGAGCAACATGAACGTCAACGAGGTGATAGCCCACTTGGCCAGCCGCGAAGGGCTGAAGGTGGGGCCCAACGACCATGTCAACATGGGTCAGTCGAGCAACGACGTCATACCTACCGCCATCCATCTTTCCGCGGCGCTGGAGGTGACCGCGCAGCTGCGTCCCGCGCTGGTGGCATTGCGTGCCACCATCGACGAACGGGCGCTGGAACTGGATCGCGTGGTGAAGACCGGCCGTACCCATCTGATGGATGCCATGCCACTGCGCCTGGGGCAGGAGCTCGGCGGTTGGTCGAGCCAGGTCGGCCAGGCCATCGAGCGTATCGACAGCGCCATGGTGCGGCTGTCACGGCTGGCTCAGGGCGGTACAGCGGTAGGCACCGGGATCAACGCTCATCCCGAGTTCGCCGAGCGCATGGCACGTCAACTGAGTGAGCAGACAGGGCTCGCTCTGGCGCCCAACGACAGCTTTTTCGCCAGCCTCGGCTCGCAGGATGCGGCGGTGGAGCTTTCGGGGCAGCTCAAGGGGCTGGCCTGCGTGGTGATGAAGATCGCCAACGACCTGCGCTGGATGAACTCGGGGCCGTTGGCCGGCTTGGGCGAGATCGAGCTCGAGGCGCTGCAGCCGGGGAGTTCGATCATGCCGGGCAAGGTCAATCCGGTGATTCCTGAATCGGCGGCGCAGGCTGCTGCCCAGGTGATCGGTCTGGATGCGGCGATAACCGTGGCGGGGCAGAGCGGCAACTTTCAGCTCAACGTGATGCTGCCGCTGATCGGTTACAACCTGCTGACCTCGATTCGGCTGATGAGCAATACGGCGCGCCTGCTGGGCGAGCGCGCCATTGCCACTTTCCGGGTGCGCGAGGATCGGCTGGCGGAGCCGCTGGCGCGCAACCCGATCCTGGTCACGGCCCTGAACGGGGTCATTGGCTACGACGCCGCGGCAGCCATCGCCAAGCAGGCCTATCAGGCGGGGCGGCCGATCATCGACGTGGCCGAAGAGCAGACCGACCTTGATCGTGAGGAGCTCGAGCGGCTGCTCGATCCGGCCAGCCTGACCTACGGTGGTATTCCCGAATAGCTCAGGCGGCCAGGGCCTGTCGGTGGGCTTCCACGTGTGCCTGTAGTCGCTCAACTTGGCGCGGCGTCAGCCGCAGGCCCAGCTTGGTGCGCCGCCACAGGATGTCCTCGACGGTGGTGGCCCATTCATGGTCGACCAGATAGTCGGCTTCGGCGACGGTGAGGCCGGCGCCGAAATGTTCGCCCAGGTCCTCTTCGCATTGGGTGCCTGCGAGGAAGCGCAGGCACAGGCTGCCGTAACTACGCGCGAAGCGCCGTGTCCGCGCTTCCCCGAGCCAGGGGTAGTCGTGCCGCAGCCGCGCCATGAAATTCTCCTGATTGCCGATCTCGCCGCCGGGCAGGGCGGCTTCGGCGGTCCAGCTCGGCCCCATGGCTGGCAGAACAGGCTTGAGCTGCTTCAAGGCGGCTTCCGCCAGCTTGCGATAGGTGGTGATCTTGCCGCCGAATACGGAGAGCAGCGGGGCACCTTGATCGTCGAACGCCAGGGTGTAGTCCCGGGTCATGGCCGAAGGCTCGGCCGATTCGTCGTCGCACAGGGGGCGTACGCCGGAGAAGCTCGAGATGACGTCGCTGCGCTGGAGCTGACGGCGGAAGTGAGCATTGACCACGCCAAGCAGGTAATCGACTTCCTCTTCACTGATGGCAGCCTGGGCCGGGTCGCCCTGATAGCGGCGGTCCGTGGTGCCGATCAGGCTGAAGTCGTCCTCGTAAGGGAGGACGAACACGATGCGTCGGTCGCTGTTCTGCAGAATGTAGGCACGGTCGTCGCCGTTCAGCCGCGGCACGATCAGGTGGCTGCCCTGAATCATGCGGATGCTGTAGCGGGAGTTACGTGCCGCCTGCTCGCGGACCACCCGCTCGACCCATGGGCCGGCGGCATTGACCAGGGTGCGCGCCTGGCGCTCGAAGCGCTCGCCGCTGCGGACGTCCTCCAGCTCGATGCGCCAGATGCCGTTCTCCTCCTTCGCCCCGATGCAGCGGGTGCGCACCAGAATCTCCGCGCCACCTTCGCGTGCCTGTAGCGCGTTGAGCACCACCAGGCGAGCATCATCGACCCAACAATCGGAATATTCGAATCCGCGCTTGATGCCTTCCTGCAGGGGCGAATCCGCAGCGAAACGAACGCTGCGTGAACCGGGCAGCATCTTGCGCTTGCCCAGATGGTCGTAGAGGAACAGGCCGGCCCGAATCATCCAGGCGGGGCGCAGGTGAGAGCGGTGCGGGAGAATGAAACGCAGCGGCCAGATGATGTGCGGCGCCTTGTGCAGCAGCACTTCGCGCTCACGTAGCGCCTCCCCCACGAGGCGGAACTCATGATGTTCGAGATAGCGCAATCCACCATGGATCAACTTGCTGCTGGCCGAGGACGTGGCGCCGGCCAGGTCCCCTTGCTCGCACAGGCTGACCGACAGGCCGCGCCCGGCAGCATCGTTGGCAATGCCCGTGCCGTTGATGCCGCCGCCGATGATGAAAAGGTCGAGTAGGTGGTGCGACGTGTGCGCCATGGACTGAAAGGCTCCGATCTCGCGTCAGCAATAAGCTGGCTTTCAAACAGTGTATGTTTGAAAGCGAACATAGATCAATCGAAATCGAACATCAAGACACGGAGGAAAATGCGCCGACGTTTCGGTCGGCGCGGTTCAGGTCGCAAGGAAAGTCGAAAAGGAGAGATCGAAAGGGCGAGGTCGAAGGAGCAGCTCAGGCGATATGCAGGGCGACGTCATTGACCTGCATCAGGTGAACGATGCGCTCGGGGGGCTGGCGGTCGGTGAACAGCGCATCCAGCTGGGCGATGTTGCCCTGCCGCACGACGGGGTTGCGGTGGAACTTCGAATGGTCCGCGGTCAGGTAGACCTGACGGGAATTGCGGATGATGGCCTGGGCCACGCGAGCTTCCTGATAATCGAACTCGAGCAGGGAGCCATCCTCATCGATACCGCTGATACCGATGATGCCGAAGTCCACCTTGAACTGATTGATGAAATCGATGGTGGCCTCGCCGATGATGCCTCCATCGCGTGAACGTACCTGGCCGCCGGCGATGATGACGTTGAAATCTTCCTTGTGCTGCAGAATTGCCGCCACATTGAGGTTGTTGGTGATCACCTCGAGCCCCTGGTGGTCGAGCAGCGCCTCGGCGACCACCTCGTTGCTGGTGCCGATATTGATGAACAGCGAGGCGTGATCGGGAATGTGGCTTGCCACCAGAGCGGCGATGCGTCGCTTGGCCTCGAGATTGAGGTTCTTGCGCGTGCTGTAGGCGGTGTTGACGGTGCTCGATTCGAGCCCGGCGCCGCCGTGCACGCGTCGGATCATGCCCTCTTCCGCCAGAGCGTTGAGATCGCGGCGTATGGTCTGTGGCGTGACCGAAAAATGCTCGGTCAGCTGTTCGATACTGGCGTAGCCCTGGCGGCGTACCAGTTCAACGATGGCATCTTGTCGCTGTTGCTGGTTCATGACGGCTCCCTATCGATCACGCGAGTGTAAGCGATTCGGTACGCTTGCGCAGGTATTCGAGGGATGGTTATACGAAAGTCGTAAAGCATTGCGAACATACTCGGGTACTCTTGGTGATCATAAACGAACATACAATGACAGGATGACTCATGGCCGACTATCTGCTTGCCATCGATCAGGGCACCACCAGTTCGCGCGCCATCCTCTTCGACCGTGGCGGCCATGTGATCCGAGCTGCGCAGCGCGAGTTTCCGCAGCACTTTCCCCACGATGGCTGGGTCGAGCACGACCCTGAAGACATCTGGGACACGGTGCTTGCGACCTGCCGGGAGGCGGTCGAGGGCTCTGGCGTTGAGCTGGACGAGATCGCCGGCGTCGGTATCACCAACCAGCGTGAAACCACGCTGCTGTGGGATCGTGCGACCGGCAAGCCGCTCTACAATGCCATCGTGTGGCAGGACCGACGCACCGCCGATTTCTGCCGCGAGCTGCAGAAAAAAGGACATGCCGAGCTGGTGCAATCGCACACGGGACTGCTGATCGATCCCTACTTCTCGGCAACCAAGCTGGCCTGGCTGCTGGATAACGTGGAAGGGGCGCGTGAGCGTGCCGAGCGGGGCGAGCTGGCCTTCGGCACGGTGGACACCTTCCTGCTGTGGCGTCTTACCGGAGGGCGGGTCCACGCCACGGATGCCACCAACGCCTCGCGCACCATGCTGTTCGATATCCATGCCCAGCAGTGGGACGACGAGCTGCTCGAGCTGTTCAGGATCCCCCATGGCTTGCTTCCCGAAGTGCGCGACAGCAGCGCCGACTTCGGCACCGTCGAGGCCCGCTGGCTGGGAGCGGAGCTTCCCATCGGCGGGGTGGTGGGCGACCAGCAGGCGGCGCTGGTCGGGCAGGCATGCTTCGAGCCCGGCATGGGCAAGAGCACCTACGGCACCGGTTGCTTCATGATCGTCAACACCGGCGACAGGCCGGCCAGATCGCGCAACCGCCTGCTCTCTACCGTGGCCTATCGCCTGAACGGCAAGACCACCTATGCCATGGAGGGCAGCATCTTCGTCGCCGGTGCTGCGGTGCAGTGGCTGCGCGACGGCTTGAAGCTGTTCAAGGATGCCGCCGAGACGGAGGCGCTGGCCAAGCAGACCCGCGCCGGACACAGCGTCTATCTGGTGCCGGCCTTCACCGGGCTGGGAGCGCCCCACTGGGACCCCAAGGCGAGAGGGGCGATCTTCGGCCTGACTCGCGACACCGGAATTGCCGAAATCGTGGCTGCCGGCCTGCAGGCGGTCTGCTATCAGACCCGCGACCTGCAAGCCTGCATGAGCGACGACATGGGCGTGCCACCGGGTACGCTGCGTGTCGACGGCGGCATGGTGGCCAACTCCTGGCTGGTTCAGTTCCTCGCCGACATGCTGGGGGTGCAGGTCGACCGGCCGACGGTGCTCGAGACGACCGCGTTGGGAGCCGCCTACATGGCCGGGCTGCGCTTCGGTTGGTACCGCGACTTGGAAGAGATCGCCGAGCTGTGGCGCTGCGAGCGCAGCTTCATGCCCAGCATGCCGGAAACCGAAAGGGAGCGACTCTATCGCGGCTGGCTCGAGGCGGTGGAGCGGGTAAAAAGCTAGTGCGAGGCTTGCAAAATCCAGCGATATCGGTAAGATATGCATCCGTTGCCGCAGCTGAATTGGCGGGCAACGGGTAAACGAGAAAGAACGAAAGACGAGAAAGCCGAACACAGGACCATAGCTCAGTTGGTTAGAGCGCCACGTTGACATCGTGGAGGTCGGCGGTTCAAATCCGCCTGGTCCTACCAGCTTTCTCTATCGGCTTTTTCGATACGGTTTCACATAGTTTCAGGACCATAGCTCAGTTGGTTAGAGCGCCACGTTGACATCGTGGAGGTCAGCGGTTCAAATCCGCTTGGTCCTACCAGCATTCCGAAACGCCCCCTGGCATCTGCCAGGGGGCGTTCCACTTTCCGGCACCTGCGTTTTCCCCCCCCCAGGCCGACGGCTTTTCCTTACCAGGCGAGTGAGAAGTCGGGCAGGTCGCTGCGTCTGACGAATACCTCGACCAAGGCTTCCAGGCCTTCTTGATCGGCGGCGCTGAAGCGCCCGCGTCGTGGGCTGTCGAGATCCAGCACGCCCCACAGCGTTTCGCCGCACAGAATCGGCACCACCAGCTCCGCGTTCGACGCCGCATCGCAGGCGATGTGATCGGCGATGGCATGCACGTCGTCGATACGCTGGGTCTCACGGCTCCTGGCGGCGGCGCCGCACACGCCCTTGCTGAAGGGGATGGGGTTGCAGGCCGGCTTGCCCTGGAAGGGGCCGAGGGTGAGCAGCTCGGGCTGGCGCTGCAGGTAGAAACCGACCCAGTTGAGGTCCGGCACCTGCTGCATGATGAAGGCGCAGGTCTGGGCGCTGTTGGTCAGCCAGTCGCGGGCGTCCAGCAGGGCCTCGAGTTGACGGGTCAGCAGCGGGTAGGGCGTGTCCGGTGCCATGGGTGCTCCTGTTCTATCTGCTCGCAGATTAGAGGTTTGAACAATGGGCTGAGCGACACTAGCTTTCGGGTGAGGGAAAGCCGTAGGTCAATCAGGAGGATTGAGTATGCATGTGGTTGCCGATGTCAACGTGACCCCGATCGGGGCGGGAGCTTCGCTGTCGTCTCATATCGCCGCCTGCGAAGAGGTGATAGAGGAGGCTGGGCTCAAGTATCGCCTGCACGCCCACGGGACCAATATCGAAGGTTCCTGGGAAGAGGTGATGAAGGTGATCCAGCGCTGTCACGACGTGCTGCACGAGCGCGGTGCGCCACGGGTGGACAGCGCGATTCGTATCGCCACGGCTACCGATAAGGATCAGAGCCTAGAGGAGCGGATCGGCAAGGTCGAGCGCAAGATCGGCTGAGTCCGGCACCTGCCAAACGAACGGGCCGACGCATGGCGTCGGCCCGTTGTCACTCGTCAGAAGCGCAGCGCGGCATCACTGCCAGCCGGGCACGGCGCCACCATCGAACAGTTCCTGTGCCTTGGCGGCCACCTCTTCGCTCTGGTAGGCAGAGACCAGCTGCTGGATCTCTTCACGCTCCTCGTCGCCGGCACGTACCGCGATCAGGTTGACGTAGGGAGACTCGGCGCCTTCCTGAATCAGCGCATCGTCCAGGCGCAGCCCGGCGGGCTGGGCGAAGGTATTGTTGATGAAGGCGAGGTCCACGTCGGTCAGCACGCGCGGCAGCTGAGCGGCCTCGATCTCGCGGAAGCGCAGGCCGAGCGGGTTCTCGACCACGTTGATCGGGGTGGCCTCGAGGTTCTCGGGGTCGTCCAGCTCGATCAGGCCGGCGTTGTGCATCAGGATCATCGCGCGGCCGCCGTTGGTGGGGTCATTGGGCAGGGCGACGATGGCGCGCTCGGGCAGCTCTTCGATGCTGTCGTGGCGCTCGGAGTAGGCGCCGATCGGATAGACGAAGGTGTAGCCGGCAACGGCCAAGTCGTAGCCGCGATCTTCGATCATGCTGCGCAGATAGGGCTCGTGCTGGAAGGCGTTGGCATCCAGGCTGCCGTCGGCCAGTGCGGCGTTGGGCGAGACGTAGTCGGTGAACTCGATGACCTCGACTTCGAGGTCGTAGCGCTCGCGGGCGATCTGGACGGCCACTTCCATCACCTCCGACTCGGGGCCGGACATGGTGCCTACCTTGATCGAGCGCGTTTCGGTCGCGCCGTCGTCGTTGCCGCAGCCGGCAACCAGAATGGCGCTGGCCAGAGTGGCGGCGCCGAACAGGCGGGTCAGGGTCACTTGCATGGGGTCGTTCTCCTTGGGTGTGGCGTCACTTGCGATCCGATTTGCGTACCAGATAATCCCCGAGGCTCTGGAAGCCCTGCACCATGACCACCAGAATGGCCACGGTGATCAGCATGACGGTGGGGTTGAAGCGGTTGTAGCCATAACGAATGCCCAGATCGCCCAGGCCGCCGCCACCCACGGCGCCGGCCATGGCCGAGTAGCTCACCAGGGTGACGACGGTGATCGTCAGCCCGGTGATGATGCCGCCGCGGGCCTCCGGCAGCAGCACCTTGGTGATCACCTGATGCGGCGTGGCGCCCATCGACTGGGCGGCTTCCACCAGACCGGGCGGGATCTCGTTGAGCGCACCTTCCACCAGTCGGGCGACGAAGGGAATGGCGGCGATGGTCAGCGGCACGATGGCGGCATTGGTGCCGATAGAGGTGCCCACGATCATTCGGGTGAAGGGGATGATCGCCACCATCAGGATGATGAAGGGGATCGAGCGACCGATGTTGGTCACCATGCCCAGCACCTGGTTGAGCACCGGGCGGGCCAGGATCTGGCGCGGGCGGGTGACGTACAGCAGCACGCCCAGCGGCACGCCGAGCAGCGCCGAGATGATGCCCGACACTGCGACCATGTAGAGCGTATCCAGGGTCGCCTGGAGGATCAGATCAATCATCGCGCTGGACATGGCCGAGCACCTCCACATGCAGGTCGTGGTCTTCGAGATAGTCGATGGCGCGGCGGGTCTGCTCGGGAGGGCCGAGCAGCTCGGCGATCATCAGCCCCAGCGTGCGCTCCTGAATCGACTCCACCTTGGCCTGAAGGATGCTGACGTCGACCCCGCATTCGCGCGCCAGGCGCGAGATCAGCGGCGTGGAAACCGTATCGCCGGAGAACGCCAGGCGCACCACCGGGTGGGTATGCTCGCCGGGGGCGTCTTCGAGGCGTTCGATCAGCGCCTTGGGCGGCTCCAGTTGGAGGAAGTCGTTGAGGAACTCGCGGCCCAGACGGGTGCGCGGGGCGGTGAAGAAGTCGCCGACCTCGGCCTCTTCCACCAGCTCGCCGTCGGAGATCAGGCTGACCCGATGGCAGATCGACTTGACCACTTCCATCTCGTGGGTAATCAGCAGGATGGTCAGACCCAGCTTCTGGTTGATGTCGCGCAGCAGGGTCAGGATCGAGCCCGTGGTCTGCGGGTCCAGCGCCGAGGTCGCCTCGTCGCACAGCAGTACGCGGGGCTCGCTGGCCAGCGCCCGGGCGATGGCCACGCGCTGCTTCTGGCCGCCGGAGAGCTGGGCCGGATACTGGCGTGCCTTGTCGGTCAGGCCGGTGAGCTCGAGCAGCGGCAGCACGCGCTCGCGGATGGCCGCGCGCTTCATGCCCATCAGCTCCAGAGGCAGGGCGACGTTGGCAAAGACGTTGCGCGTCGTCAGCAGGTTGAAGTGCTGAAAGATCATGCCGATGCGATGGCGCGCCTGGTTGAGCTGGCTGTTGGAGAGGGTGGTCATCTCCTGGCCGTCGACGACGACGCTGCCGCTGGAAGGGCGCTCGAGCAGGTTGACGCAGCGAATCAGGGTCGACTTGCCGGCGCCGGAGAGGCCGATGACACCATGGATGCTGCCCGCCGGAACGTGAAGGTCGACGTTCTTCAGCGCCTCGATGGTGCGGGCCGAGGTGTCGCGTCGGCGGGCAGCGAACGGCAGCCGGCCTCTGGGGCCGGTGAGATGATAGGTCTTGGAAACGTTGCTTAGCGTGATCATCTGGCTTCCTGAGAGGCCGTGCCGGTGGGGCGGGCGCAGCGAGAGCCAGAATGGATAGCCGTAACGAAAAAAAAGGCCACCCTGGCGGGTGGCCATCAACGCTGGACACACCCTTTTAGCTGCACTTCACGCGGCAGACGAAAGCCGTCTGCATCGTGGGCGCCCGCAAGCCGGGTACAAATCGGCGCCTGAAATGTGAGGCGGCATAGTAAGACCAAAGACGTAACATGTCAACGGGAGCGAAAGATGCTTCGGTTCGTCAGGCGAACATGTGGTGAAAAACACTAAAAAGTGCTCTTCAGACGTGGATTCCTATTGGAATGCTCTGCTGGATGACACGCCTTTGGGGAAGCGCCCGTTGACGGATGGACGTCTGTGGCGCGAATTCTTACACTGCGAGCCCCATCCACTTCTCTCCCTCGACCGGGAGGCGCGCAGGAGACGTCATGTTCACAGGCATCGTTCAAGGCACGGCCGAGATCGTCGCCATCAAGGAAGCCGAGGCATTCCGCACTCATGTCGTGAGCTTGCCGCAATCTCTGCGCGAGGGGCTGGAGCTCGGCGCTTCGGTGGCCCACAACGGCGTCTGCCTTACGGTGACGGCCATCGACGGCGACCGGGTCAGCTTCGACCTGATGCGCGAGACGCTGCGGGTGACCAACCTTGGTGCACTGGGCGAGGGCGATCGCGTCAATATCGAGCGGGCGGCACGCTTCGGCGACGAGATCGGCGGCCACGCCATGTCCGGTCATGTCATGGCCATGGCCGAGCTGGTCGAGCTGGATCAGGCGCCGAACAACCGGCGGCTGTGGTTCGAGGTGCCCCATGCGCTGGGCCGCTTCCTGTTCGACAAGGGCTACATCGGCGTCGATGGCATCAGCCTGACGATCGGCGCCACGAGGCCCGCCACGGCTGCTCACGGGCCGCGCTTCTGCGTCGACCTGATACCCGAGACCCTGGAGCGCACCATTCTGGTGGACCGCGTGCCTGGCGATAGGGTCAACATCGAGATCGACCCCCAGACCCAGGCCATCGTGGAAACCGTGGAAAGGGTATTGGCCGCACGCGGCGTGTGAGAACACCATTCAAATGACCGTTTCGTCAAGATTGCGTTGGTAGCCGTGCTGGCGAATGGCGCAGAGTTTGCTTATACAGAGCGAATCGTGCCGCACAAGGTAAGCAATCTCGGCCTCGCATCTAAAGGGGGCTTTGGGTACCATGTGCGGCTTTTCTCGCCCCCTGGTCGCTAACCAGCACTCGTGCGCAGGAATGCCAAAAATGAAGAACATCCTCGAAAGACACTTCAAGCTGACGGAACACAACACCAGCGTGAAGACAGAGGTCATTGCCGGGATCACCACCTTCCTGACCATGGCCTACATCATCTTCGTCAACCCCAGCATTCTTTCCGAAACCGGCATGGACTATGGCGCGGTGTTCGTCGCCACCTGTTTGGCGGCCGCCGTCGGCTGTCTGGTCATGGGGCTGTGGGCCAACTATCCCATCGCTCAGGCGCCGGGCATGGGGCTCAACGCCTTCTTCACCTACGGTGTCGTGCTGGGCATGGGCTACAGCTGGGAAGCGGCGCTGGGGGCCGTGTTCCTGTCCGGCTTCTGTTTCCTGCTGCTCAGCATCTTCAAGGTGCGCGAGTGGATCATCCACTCCATTCCGCTCTCCCTGCGCCTCGGCATTGCCGCCGGTATCGGCCTGTTCCTGGCCATGATCGCGCTTAAAAATGCCGGCATCGTGGTGTCCAATCCGGCCACCTACGTGGCGCTCGGCGATCTTTCCCAGCCGGCTGCCATCTACGCGCTGCTGGGTTTCTTCGCCATCACCGCCATGGCCTATCTGAAAATCACCGGGGCCGTGATGATCGGCATTCTCGGAGTGACGGTGCTGGCCATGATTCTGGGCCACAACCAGTACGGCGGCCTGATGTCGATGCCGCCCTCCATTGCACCGACCTTCATGGCCATGGACCTCATGGGTGCACTCGACGTGGCCATGCTCAGCGTCATCTTCGCTTTCCTGTTCGTCGATCTGTTCGACACCTCCGGCACCCTGGTGGGGGTGGCGCACAAGGGTGGTCTGCTCGACAAGGACGGCAAGCTGCCGCGCCTGAACCGTGCCATGATCTCCGACAGTAGCGCCTCCATGGCCGGTGCGGTGCTGGGTACCTCGACCACGACCAGCTATATCGAGTCCACCGCCGGTATCGCCGCAGGTGGGCGCACCGGCCTGACCGCGGTCGTCGTGGCCGGTCTGTTCCTGATCAGCCTGTTCTTCGCGCCGCTGGCGGGTTCCATTCCAGCCTACGCCACCGCCGGCGCGCTGCTCTATGTGGCGGTGCTGATGGCCGGCAGTCTTGCCCATGCCAATTGGGACGACCCGACCGACGCCGCGCCGGTGTTGATCGCCGCACTGGCCATGCCGCTGACCTTCTCCATCGCCGAAGGCATCGCGCTTGGCTTCATCAGCTACGCTGCTATCAAGACCCTTTCCGGACGCTTCCGCGACCTCAATCCGGCGGTGGTCGTGCTGGCGATCCTGTTCGTATTGAAGTTCCTGTTCCTAGACTGACATTCCCTCACCGAGACCCGCGATGAGCATTTACGGCGACTACATCAAGTCCGTGATCCGAACCGTCCCCGACTGGCCGCAGCAGGGGGTCAACTTCCGCGATATCACTCCGCTGCTGCAGAACAGCTCTGCCTTTCGCAAGCTGATCGACAGCTTCGTGCATCGCTATCAGGAGATGGAGCTCGATGCCATCGCGGCCATCGACGCGCGCGGCTTCATCATCGGGGCGCCCGTCGCCTATGAGCTCGGCTGCAGCTTCGTGCCGGTACGCAAGAAGGGCAAGCTGCCGTTCCGCACCATCAGCGAGACCTATACGCTGGAGTACGGTCAGGCCGAGGTGGAGCTGCACTCCGATGCTTTCCGTCAGGGGGATCGGATCCTGATCATGGACGATCTGATCGCCACCGGCGGCACCATGCTTGCTGCCGCCAAGCTCATCACCCGTTCGGGCGGCCAGGTGGTGGAAACCGCCACCATCATCGACCTGCCCGAGATCGGCGGGTCGGCAAGGATCCGTGAGGCAGGCTTCGGCGTCTTTGCGGTCTGTTCCTTCAATGAGGATGAGTGACGTCATGAGCCATGCCCGCTATCACCAGCACTTCACCGTTTCCTGGGATCAACTCCACCGTGACGTGCGCGAACTGTGCCATCGTCTGGTCGAGCGCGATTTCAAGGGCATCGTGGCGATCACCCGCGGCGGGCTGATTCCGGCGGCGCTGATTGCCCGCGAGCTCAACGTGCGGCTGATCGATACCGTCTGCATCAGCAGCTACGAGCACATGGAGCAGGGTGGCCTGGACGTGATGAAGGGCGTCGATCATGACGGCGACGGCTGGCTGCTGGTCGACGACCTGGTCGATACCGGCAAGACGGCGCGCAAGGTACGCGAAATGCTGCCCAAGGCGCACTTCGTCACCGTCTATGCCAAGCCCGAAGGGCGCCCGCTGGTGGATCAGTATCTGACCGAAGTGGCCCAGGACTGCTGGATTCAGTTTCCTTGGGACATGGGGGTGGCCTACGTCGAGCCGCTGGTCGACCAAGTCAAGCGTTAGGCGACATAGAGTCGAGAACATGAGCTGTCCATTACCCGAGAGTTGGGAGCGCTGGCTGGGAGACGAGTTCCAGGCTCCCTACATGCACACGCTGCGTGACTTCCTGGCGGCGGAGAAGGCCGCCAGGAAGGTGATCTACCCGCACTCCTCGAACTGGTTCCGCGCCTTCGAGCTGACGCCGCTGGAGCGGGTCAAGGTGGTGATCCTGGGGCAGGACCCCTACCACGGACCCAATCAGGCGCATGGCTTGTGTTTCTCGGTTCGCCCAGGGGTCCCGGCGCCGCCCTCGCTGGTCAACATCTACAAGGAGCTGGTCGCCGATGTCGGCTTCCAGCCGGTAGATCACGGTAACCTCGAGCACTGGGCGCGACAGGGCGTGCTGCTGCTCAACACCTCGCTGACGGTGGAGCAGGGCAACGCCGGCTCGCATCGGGGCAGGGGCTGGGAGCACTTCACCGATCGCGCCATCGAGACGGTCAACGCCCACGCCGAACCCTCGGTGTTCCTGCTGTGGGGCAGTCACGCCCGCCAGAAGAAGGCGCTGGTCGACACCACGCGGCATCTGGTGCTGGAGTCGCCGCACCCGTCGCCGCTCTCGGCGCACCGGGGGTTCTTCGGTAATCGGCACTTTTCCCGCGCCAATGCCTTCCTGCAAGCGAACGGCCGTGAACCGATCGATTGGCAGCTACCTGCAGAGCCCTGAAGCCGGCTGGCCGGCTCTGCCTTAAACTCTCGGCAGGATGAGAGTAAAATGCGCGCGACTCGTCCATGCGACGCAGGTCGCCACTTCCACCCACGCCAAGAGGTCCGTCATGAGCGTCCATGCCATTCAACATCCGCTGGTCCAGCACAAGCTGGGTCTGATGCGCGAAGCCGGCATCAGCACCAAGAGCTTTCGCGAGCTGGCCGGCGAGCTGGCCAAGCTGCTGACCTATGAGGCGACCCAGGATCTCGAGCTGGAAGAGCAGGACATCGACGGCTGGAGCGGCAAGCCGATTCCGGTGAAGCTGCTGAAGGGCAAGAAGGTCACCATCGTGCCGATTCTGCGCGCCGGGCTGGGCATGCTGGATGGCGTGACCGACCTGATCCCCAGCGCCCGGATCAGCGTGGTGGGGCTCTATCGCGATGAAGAGACGCTGGAGCCGGTACCGTACTTCGCCAAGTTTGCCAATGACCTCGACGAGCGCATGGCCATCGTCATCGACCCCATGCTGGCGACCGGCGGCACCATGGTGGCCACCCTGGACATGCTGCGTGACCGCGGCTGCCAGCAAATGAAGGTCATCGTGCTGGTGGCGGCTCCAGAAGGCATCAAGCGGGTGCAGGACGCCTATCCCGACATCGAGATCTACACCGCCGCGGTGGACGATCACCTCGACGAGAACGGCTATATCGTGCCGGGCCTCGGCGATGCGGGTGACAAGATCTTCGGCACCCGCTAGGGAAACACTGCACAAATGCCTGCGCGAGCGAATCGCTGCGTTGCGCGGTGCGCGGAATCCTCACATATACCCCATATGCTCCGGTTCCTGTGCTCCGTGCGCCTTGCGCTTCATCTCGCTCGTCGATTTGTTCAGCGCTTCCCTAGGTCGAAGAAATGGAGTACACGCCCCTGAGATCGCGATCCAGGGGCGTTTTTCTGGGCAGGACGCCTTCGAGCCAACGACACGACAAAAGAAGGAAAACACCCCATGAACGAACACGTGGCGGCTGCGCAGGCGCCTGCCGAATCCCTGCCCAGGGTGCTGCTGACCGGGGCGCAAATGCTCTTCGTCGCTTTCGGCGCGCTGGTGCTGGTGCCGCTCTTGACCGGACTCGACCCCAGCGTGGCGCTGTTCACCGCCGGGGTGGGTACCCTGGTGTTCCACGGCGTGACCAAGGTGACCGTGCCGGTCTTCCTGGCTTCGTCGTTCGCCTTCATCGCCCCGATCCAGGGCTCGGTGGTCAATTTCGGCGTGCCGGCCACCATGGGCGGGCTGATGGCGGCGGGGCTGGTCTACGTGGCGATCTCACAGGCGGTACGCCTGAAGGGCACGGCCTGGCTGCATCGCCTGCTGCCACCCGTGGTGGTGGGGCCGGTGATCATGGTGATCGGTCTGGCCCTGGCGCCGGTGGCGGTGAGCATGGCCACCGGCGAGACCAGCGACAATATCGGCTATGGGCCGGCGATCTTTCTCTCCATGGTGAGTCTGCTGGTGACTCTGGTGCTGGCCGTGTTCGGTCGCGGCTTGCTGCGGCTGGTGCCGATCATGGGCGGCATCGTCACCGGCTACGTCCTGGCCTTGCTGATGGGCGTGGTCGACTTCACGCCGGTGCGGGACGCGGCCTGGCTGGCCATGCCTGCGTTCACGGCGCCAAGCTTCCACTGGGCGGCGATTCTGTTCATGATCCCCGTGGCCATCGCGCCTGCGGTCGAGCATATCGGCGACATGATTGCCATCGGCTCGGTCACGCGCAAGAACTACCTGGAAAAGCCCGGCCTGCACCGTACCCTGCTGGGTGACGGTCTGGCGACCACCACTGCGGCGCTGTTCGGCGGTCCGCCCAACACCACCTATTCCGAAGTGACCGGTGCGGTGACCCTGACCCGTGCCTTCAACCCCAGGATCATGGTGGTAGCCGCCTGCATCGCCATCGCGCTGGCTTTCGTGGCCAAGCTGGGCGCACTGCTGCAGACCATCCCCGGCCCGGTGATGGGCGGTATCATGACCCTGCTGTTCGGCTCCATTGCCGTGGTCGGCATGAACACCCTGGTGCGCGCCGGGCACTCTCTTACCGCGCCGCGCAACCTGGTGGTGGTATCGCTGATCCTGGTGTTCGGCATCGGCGGCATGCAGTTCGGTGGTGGCCAGTTCACCCTGCAGGGCGTGAGCCTCGCCGCGCTGGTGGGCATCGTGTTGAACTGGGTGCTGCCCACCGCCGACGAGGAGTGATCCTCACGTATGGTGCAACTCCTTGCCGCCTTCGGAAAAGGTGGGCGGGGAGTTGGCGCTGACGATCACGCACTCCGCATCGCCCACATTGCGGAAGCGGTGGGGCAGGCGTGAATCGAAGTAGTAGGCGTCGCCGGCGCGCAGCAGGCGAGTTTCGCCGGCTACGGTGAGCTCGATCTCGCCGGCGACGATCACGCCGCCCTCCTCGCCATCGTGCTCAAGCATGTCCCCGCCGGTATCCGCTCCAGGAGGGTAGCGCTCATGAATGATCGACATGCTGCGATCCGGGCGGCGTGCCGCCACCAGCCGCCATGAGAGATGGCCGTCGCCGATCTCGGTGAGCTCCTCGGCGGGATAGAAAGCGCGCGGCGGTGAGGGCTCGTCGCCGGCAAAGAACGCGCTGATCGATACCGGCAGGGCATCGAGAATCTTTTTCAGCGAGCTCACCGAGGGGCTGACGCTGTTCTGCTCGATCAGCGAAATGGTGCTGTTGGTAACCCCGGCTCGCTTGGCCAGTTCACGCTGGGACAGCTTGCGTGTCTTGCGCAATTCGCGCAGACGTGTCCCTACATCAAATCCTTCCATTGTCAGGTCCAGAACGTTCGATTTGTTTGACACATGATACCCGTTAGCTGCGCCTTGGATAAGATGACCTTGATCATGGCAATGCCCATGTTCGGTACGGCGCCGTGGAAGCGGCGCGCGGGCTGAGGCATGATGGGGTATGACCGATCGATCAGAAAACGCGATACCCAACCCTCTTACCGACGTGACCGGCCTGATCCTGGCCGGCGGTGAGGGTCGACGGATGGGCGGGCGAGACAAGGGGCTCGAGCCGCTTCGTGGCGTCGCGCTGGTAAGTCACGTGCAGGCGCGATTCGCCGGCAGGGTAGCCGAGGTGCTGATCAGTGCCAATCGGCACCTCGACGACTATCGCCGGCTGGCCGGGCGGGTGGTGCCCGATGCCTTGGGGGGCTTCCAGGGGCCGCTGATGGGTATCTACAGCGGCCTGCTCGCTGCCGGTACGCCCTGGGTGCTGGTGGTACCCTGCGACACGCCGGCGCTGCCGGACGATCTGGTGGCGAGAATGGTCGCCGGCATCGGCGAGCATCGCATCGCCGTGGCCCATGACGGTGAACGCCTGCACCCCGTGGTCATGCTGCTCGAGCGCTCGCTGGCCGACGACCTGCATGCCGCCCTGCAGGCAGGAGAGCGCAAGGTCGGTCGCTGGGTCGAGCGCCATGCCTGGATCGCCATTGATTTCAGTGACTGTCCGGACGCCTTCATCAACCTGAACAGCGAAGATGACAAGCGGCGCCTGGAGATGCGCCCGAACGAGGAGAGTTGACCCTGATGTCTCGAACGCAGCCAGCCGCGCTTGGCTTCGACGATGCACTGCCGCTGCTGGGGATTGCCGCCTGGAGCGGTACCGGCAAGACTACGCTGCTGGAAGCGTTGCTGCCGCGCCTTGCCGCGCGTGGCCTGCGTACGGCCGTGATCAAGCATGCGCATCATGAATTCGATGTCGACCAGCCGGGCAAGGACAGTCATCGCCTGCGGCAGGCGGGAGCGGCCCCGATGCTGGTTGCGTCACGGGCCAGGTGGGCCATGATGATGGAAACGCCCGAGAGTGAGGAGGCCGATCTTGCGCAGCTGATCGACGTCGTGCGCAGCCAGCGGCCCGACCTGGTGCTGGTAGAGGGCTTCAAGGCCTGGCCCCTGCCGAAGCTGGAACTCTACCGTGAGGCCGTCGGCAAGACGCTGCGAGTGGCCGAGGATCCGTGGATCAAGGCCGTGGCGAGCCAGCCCCGGGTGGCGCTACCGCCGGGGGTCGAATGGCTCGACCTCGACGACCTGAACGCCATTGCCGCCTGGGTGGCGGCCTGGCCGGCACGCTGGCCGGCCGAGTGCGCGCCTCGCGATGCCATCCGCTGACGCGCTTCATCTTGAACCGACAACTGCCCAACCGATCCCGAGGCTGCACCCCATGAGTCTGACCCATCTCAATACGCGCGGCGAAGCCCATATGGTCGATGTCGCTGACAAGCCGGAAAGCCGCCGCGAGGCGACCGCTTCAGGCCATATCCAGATGAAGCCCGAGACCCTGGCGCTGCTGAGCGAGGGTGGGCTGCCCAAGGGGGATGTGCTGGCCACCGCGCGTATCGCCGGCATTCAGGCGGCCAAGCGCACCCACGAGCTGATTCCGCTCTGCCACGCCTTGGCGCTCTCCAAGGTGACGGTGGATTTCCACTTGGATGAGCAGAATAGCCGCGTCGAGGTCGTCGCCACGTGTCGCCTCAATGGGCGTACCGGTGTGGAGATGGAGGCGCTGACGGCCGTCTCGGTGGCCTGTCTGACGCTCTATGACATGTGCAAAGCGGTCGACAAGGACATGGAGATCGGCGCCATCCACCTGGATGCCAAACAGGGCGGCAAGTCGGGAGATTATCGGCGCCAGGTGGAGTCGACAACGGCCCCCATCGTGACGGGCGAGGGTGCGGCCGGGCAGGTCTCGGTGGGCAGCCGCTGCGACATCGACTCGGCCTGCGTACGGGTGAAGTTCCTGGCCGAATTGCGTGAGCGCCTGGGTGTCAGCGATCTCACTCTGCCGTTGGACAGCCTGCCGAGTACCGATGTCGGCGGCTTGAAGAGTGAGCTGGTGAAGCGCGATCCCCGCTTTGCCCATCTCAGCGAGGGTCGGGTGCTGTGTGCGGTCAATCAGGTCATGGCGTTGGATGCGACTCCCATCACCAACGACGATGAAGTGGCGTTCTTTCCGCCGGTGACGGGAGGTTGAGGCGATGATTCGGGTTCAGGAAGCGCCTTTCGATGCCGGCGTTGAACAGCAGCGGCTGCTTGCCGACCGTTCCGACATCGGCGCCGTGGTGAGCTTCACCGGATTGGTGCGCGACTTCAACGAACGGCCAGATGTCACGGCCCTGACCCTCGAGCATTATCCGGGCATGACCGAGGCGGCGCTGGGTGAGATCGTCAATCAAGCCGAGGCTCGCTGGTCGCTGCAGGGGGTGCGGGTCATTCATCGGGTTGGACGACTGACCCCGGGTGACCCTATCGTACTGGTGGTGGTGGCCAGTGCGCATCGGCGCGCCGCTTTCGAAGCCTGTGACTTCATCATGGACTATCTGAAGACCCGAGCCCCTTTCTGGAAAAAGGAACACAGCATCACGGGTGACTACTGGGTTGCCGAGCGTGAGTCGGATTACCGTGATGCCAGCCGCTGGGAGAGCGAGAATGACAAAATTCCCTGAGTCATTGCCTTCCGAGTTGATCGACGACTTCGGCAGGCGTGTCCGCTACGTGCGGATCTCCGTGACGGATCGCTGCGATTTCCGCTGCGTCTACTGCATGAGCGAGGAGATGACCTTCCTTCCTCGGGCGCAGATATTGACGCTGGAAGAGTTGACTCTGGTGGCGCGAGCGTTCGTCGAGATGGGGGTCGAGAAGATCCGGCTGACCGGTGGAGAACCCCTGGTGCGGCGCGGCATCGATCAGCTCATCGAGGCAACGAGTGCGCTGCCGGGACTGCGCGATCTGGCCATGACCACCAATGGGGCAGGGCTGGTCAAGCATGCACGTCGCTTGCGTGAAGCTGGGCTGGGAAGGCTCAACATCAGCCTGGATACCCTGGATCCCGAGCGCTTTCGTAAGCTGACCCGTACCGGCGATTTGTCTCGTGTGCTGGAGGGCTTGCGTGCCGCACGCGAAGCCGGCTTCGAGCGCATCAAGCTCAATGCCGTGATCCTCAAGGGTCGCAACGACGATGAAGTGCTCGATCTGGTCGAGTTCGCCCGCTCCGAGCGAGTCGATCTCAGCTTCATCGAGGAGATGCCCCTCGGCGATGTCTCCGATCATTCGCGGGCCGAGACCTTTTGCTCCAGCGACGAGGTGAAGGCGGCAATCGAGCGGCGTCACGAACTGATTCCGACTACCGAATCGACGCTGGGGCCCTCGCGCTACTACCGCATGAGCGACAGCGACAGCCGTATCGGCTTCATTTCCCCTCATAGCCACAACTTCTGCTCCAGCTGCAATCGGGTCCGTGTGACGGCGGAAGGGCGGCTTCTGCTCTGCCTTGGCAATGAGCATTCGGTCGATCTGCGTGCCGTACTGCGCCAGCACCCGGGGGATCTCGATGCCCTCAAGCATGCCATCGTCAAGGCACTTCCTCTGAAGCCCGAGCGCCACCATTTCACCACCGATGGCGATGTTCAGATCGTTCGCTTCATGAACATGACGGGTGGATAAGAGAGGGAAGATGCCGACATAAGTCGGAACTCTTTGACGCTATTCCGTGCATCGTTGGTGGGCCCTTTTCTTGCCAAAATGGCAAATCGGCATATACTTTCGACGAGTGGGCCTTTGTGGCTGACTCGTCGTTTTCTTGCATGGAGGAGGCCAATGTCCAGCGAAACCCTGGAGCGCATCGCCCGTAACAAGAACGTGGCTCGGGCCGCAGCTCGCCAGTTGAGCATGGAGCAGCTGCACAAGCTCTCCGATGTTATCGGCGAGGTCATCGAACAGAAAAATGAGGAAGAGAAGCTCCGCAAACAGGAAGAAGCGGACAAGGAAAGAAAACTGGCTGAGATCCGTGAGGCCATGAGCGATGCTGGTCTCTCCGTGGAAGATCTCGTGGGTGAGCAACCTCGCCGTCGGCGCGGTCGGCCACCCAAGAATGCCAGCGGTTCGTGACCCGGCAGGGAACGAGTCGTCTGCTAGTAGTGCCACAGAAGGGAGTAAGGCGGGGGCCTTGCTCCCTTCTGCCGTTCATGTCAGGAGCGGTTCACTTGTGTCGCCATGAGAAGAATTCAGCGAAAGGCCGGTGTTTCCACGGCAAAGAGCTGCAGATGAATGTCGGGCAACTGGCGCAGATGTTGGCCGAGCCAGTAGGTGATTTGAGGCTGCAGGGCTGAGCGTAGTTCGGCCAGCGTCGACACATCGATCTCTTCCAACCTTTCATCCAGCCATTCGGTGAAACTGTCTTCGTCCATGGCGCTGACGCGGTGGGCGTCCATCATCAGCCTGCCAATGCGGGTCCAGCCCGTGCCCGTGTAGGCCACCGAAAGGGCCAGATAGAGAATGCCGTGACGCGATGAGCCCTGTTCCGCTGCAAGGCCGGGCAGGGGAGCGACGGCGTTCTGGCTGACGATGCAGGGGCGCTGCGGATGGCGAGATTCGACGTTCAGGCCTTCCGCATCCAGCCGGATCAGATCGCCATTGACCGGTAAGAGGGGCGACTGGATGCCCATCGAGTGCGCCAGCTCCTGATGGGCCTGCTGGTGGCGTGGTTCGCCATGCACCGGCAGCAGATGATGCGGTCGTACCCAGCCGTAGAAGGTGCGTAGCTCCTCTTGGGCAGGATGCCCCGAGGCGTGCAGCTCTGGATGGTTGAATTCATCCCAGATCGTAACGTCGAGGCGTTGGAGTGCCTGTTTGAGGCGCTCGATCTGATACTCGTTGCCGGGAATCGCCTTGGCCGAGAACAGCACGGTGTCGCCTGCCACCAGCTCGAAGCTGTGGTGTCGGCCGTGGGCGAGGCGGCTCAATGCCGCCCGAGGTTCGCCCTGGCTGCCCGTGGCGATCACCAGCACCTCTTCCGGAGGCAGATAACCCAGGTCGCTGACCGGGACAAGCGCCGGCATGTCCTCCAGGTAACCCAGCCCCCGGGCCACGGCTACCATGCGTTCCATGGCGCGACCCATCAGACTTACCCGGCGTCCGCAGCGCTCGGCGGCTCTGGCCACGGCCAGCACCCGGGCCAGGTTACTGGCAAAGCAGGTCACCACGACCCGGCCCGTGCACTGGGCAAGGCGCTGCTCCAGGGCCCTGGCGACTTCGCCTTCGCTGCGCGAGTGGCCCGGCATGGGAGCATTGGTGGAGTCTCCCACCAGCAGGTCGAGCGGTGCCAGGGCGCGAAAGGTCGCGCCTTTCACTGGCGGGCCGATGAGCGGTTCCGGGTCGAGTTTCCAGTCGCCGGTATGCAGCACCCGGTAATCGCCGACGACGATCAGCAGCGCGCAGCTCTCCGGTATCGAGTGGGTCAACGGCAGATAGCGCAGGGTGAAGGGGCCGCTTTCCAGGGCTTCGCCCGGCTCGATTACCTGAATGGCATCGATGGCCAGGCCGCGCTCGTGGAATTTGGCGCGCAGCAGGCCGGCCGCCAACGGGGTGGCATAGATCGGGCATTGCCACTTGGGCCACAGCCAGGCGGCGGCACCGATGTGGTCTTCATGACCGTGGGTGATGAGCAGCGCCTGGGGGCGAATGCCGAGGGCCTCGGGTGTTTCCAGGCTGGGAACCTGCAGCGGTGAGTCGGGCAGATCCTGACGGATCATCATGCCGCAATCGACCGCGATCCATGTCTCTTCGTACCCATAAAGCGTCATGTTCATGCCGATCTCACCACAGCCCCCCAGCGGCAGGAAGTGAAGCGGGCGGCGGCGGCGGGGGCGAATGGTGACGCGAGTAGAAGACATCGGCAAGACAGGGACCAGGCAATGGAGTCTTCACTATACGGGATCGTCGCGACCCTTCACAATGCAATGCCCGCGGGCGGCTGCGGTTGGGCGTGTCGTGGGTATGTCGATTTCGCTACAATGCCGGCTTCCTGATTCCGTTCAGCAGCGGGTTTTTCATGTCTCACTACTATCGACTCGTCGTCTCCTGTCCCGATCGTCGCGGCATCGTGGCTCGCGTTTCCGGGTTCATTGCGGGCCATGAGGGCTCCATCACCGAAGCGAGCCAGCACTCCGATCTGGAGGCCGGACGCTTCTTCATGCGCTACGAAATTCTCGCCGACTCCATCGGCATGAGCGCAAGCGAGTTGACCGAGGCCTTCGATCCCGTGGCCCGTGAATTCGACATGGAGTGGGCTCTGCGCGATACCCGCCGTCGTCCCAAGGTGGTGATCATGGTCTCCCGCGAGTCCCACTGTCTGGTGGATCTGCTTTACCGCTGGACGGCAGGGGAGCTCGATTGCGAGATCGTCGGTGTCATCTCCAATCACGACGACATGCGCGGCCTGGTGGAGTGGCACGACCTGCCGTATTTCCATGTTCCCGTGCAGGCCGACGACAAGGAGGCAGCCTTTGCCGAAGTGGAGCGCCAAGTCGAGGCCCTGGAGGCCGACGTCGTGGTACTGGCCCGCTACATGCAGATCCTGCCGCCGCGACTGTGCCAGCGCTATGCTGGTCGGGTGATCAACATCCATCACAGCTTCCTGCCCTCCTTTGCCGGTGCGCGTCCCTATCATCAGGCTCACTCCCGGGGCGTGAAGCTGATCGGCGCCACCTGTCACTACGTCACCGAGGAACTGGACGCCGGGCCGATCATCGAACAGGACATACACCGGGTGAGTCACTGCCATACGCCGCAGGACCTGGTGCGTTTCGGCCGCGACGTGGAGAAGGCGGTATTGGCCCGCGGGTTGCGCTGGCATCTGGAAGATCGGGTGCTGATCCACGGCAACAAGACGGTCGTCTTTGCCTGAACCCGAAGGGAGTTCGGCATGACCATATCCGAGCTGATACTACCGACATGGATACTGCTCGCCTGCGCAGCGGTATCGTTGTCGGTGCTGGGGCTGTCGGTGGTGCATCACTCCTGGCAGGTGCTGCTGAGCGACCGGGCTCTGCAGCACCGCTGGCTGGCGGCAAGCGTGGCGGTCGTGCTGATGTGGCAGCTCAGGGCGCAGTCGGTGGACTGGCTGAGCCTGCACTTGATGCTCACGGCATTGCTGACGCTGATCTTCAAGGCGCCATTGGCGCTCATGACCAATCTGATCGCCAATCTCTCCCTGGTGCTGCTGGGCAAGGTCGGCTGGCCCTTGCTGGGCGTCAACGTGCTGGTCAACGGGGTGATTCCCATGATGATCACGGTGTCGATCTGGCGCATCGTGGACCGCTATCTGCCCGACAACCTGTTCGTGCTCATATTCGTATGCGGCTTCTTCGGTGCGGCGCTGGCAGCGCTGGGAGCTGGGGGCGCTGGGCTGGGGCTGGTCATGCTGGCGGCCGGCGATCCGGAGGCGGTGTACCTGGCCAGGGAGTATGCACTGTTCCTGCCACTGCTGATGCCGCCCGAAGCCTTCATCACCGGGATGCTGCTCAGCATTCTAATGGTCTACCACCCCCACTGGGTCGCCACCTTCGACAGCCACCGCTATATCGATACCAAGTGATCGGGAGGCGGTAGTTGAGTGGCAGGCGGCGAGGAATCAGAAGGGCAGGCTGAGCTGGCGTCTGGCATCGTCCGACACCAGCCTCACGCCCACGCCGAGCAGGCGCACCGGGCGTCCTTGCCTGGCCCAGGCCTGCTCCATCAGCGAGGCGAAGGTCTCGGCGCTGGGCGAAGCGCCTCGGGAGTCCAGCGTGGTCAGCGAAAAGTCGTCGAAGCGTACCTTCACGAAGGCCCCCGACACGGGCGGGTGGCCGTGGCGAGCCAGACGCGCCTCCAGGCGTTCGCAGAGCGGGTTCAACTGTTCGTAGCACTGGGCCAGGTCGGGCAGGTCGCTGGCAAAGGTGGTCTCCACGCTCACCGACTTGCGCTCGCGCTCGATGCGCACCGGCCGCTCGTCGATGCCCCGCGACAGTTCGAACAGGCGGCGGCCGAACTTGCCGAATTCCTGCAGCAGGCGTTCCAGAGGAACCTGCTGCAGATCTTCGCAGGTGGCAATTTCGAGCGTCTCGAGACGCTTGGCCGTGGCCGGGCCGACGCCGTGCAGCTTGGTTACGGGCAACTGGCGCAGGAACGCATCGACCTGGTCCGGGGCGATGACGGTGAGGCCGTCCGGCTTCTCCCAGTCGCTGGCGATCTTGGCCAGGAATTTCGCCGGGGCCGCGCCTACCGAGACGGTGATTCCGACGCGTTTGAAGCACTCCTCCTTCAACCAGCGCGCCATCCAGGTGGCGCTGCCCGAAAAGCGCGTGACGTCGGTGACGTCGAGGAAGGCCTCATCCAGCGAGAGCGGCTCCACCAGCGGCGTCAGCTCGTGAAAGATGGCCAGCAGCTGCTGCGAGGCTTCGCGATAGCGGTCGAAGTCACCCTTGAGCAGGGTGAGGTGGGGGCACAGGCGCAGAGCCCTGGCGGTCGGCATGGCGGAGCGGATGCCGTAGGCCCGCGCCGGATAGTTGCAGGTAGCGATCACCCCGCGGCCCTCGGCGCTGCCGCCGATGGCCAGCGGCACCTCGCGCAGCGCCGGGTTGTCGCGCATCTCCACCGCGGCATAGAAACAGTCGCAGTCGGCATGCAGAATCTTGCGACTCATGGTGTTTCACCAAGGCATCGGAGCTGAGCGAGCGAAGGCCAGACAAGGCAAAAATTGGCGAAAAAGCGGAGTTTGCTTTTGCAAATGAGCATTTTAAGCCAATTTTTAACGCCGTATGGCCGAGCGCAGCCAGCTCTTACCCTAAAGCTTGGCCGTTGCCGCCACGAATTACCCCCACCCCAATCCCTTCGATCTCGAGTTCCTGATGGCGCAGATCGACCTCGATGGGAGCGAACTCCGCATTCTCCGCTTCCAGCACGACCCGATGGCCCTGGCGGTGGAAGCGTTTGACCGTCACCTCGTCTTCGAGACGCGCCACCACGATCTGGCCGTCGCGCACACGCTCGGTGCGATGCACCGCCAGCAGGTCGCCTTCGAGGATGCCGATATCCTTCATCGACAGGCCGCGAACCTTGAGCAGGTAGTCGGCGCGGGGCGTGAAGTAGTCCGGCGGCAGTGGGCAGTAGCGATCGATATGCTCGGCGGCGAGGATCGGGCTACCGGCGGCGACCTCACCGATCACCGGCAACCCCTCGCTGTTGGGCTCCAGGGCGCTGGTATCGTTGTCCTGTGCCGGCAGGCGTATGCCGCGCGAAGTGCCGCGTATCACCCGGATCACGCCCTTGCGCTCCAGCGCACGCAGGTGCTCCTCGGCGGCGTTCGGCGAGCGGAAACCCAGGGCCCGGGCGATCTCGGCCCGAGTGGGAGGATAGCCGAGCTCGTGCATGGTCTTGACGATGAAGTCGTACACGTTCTGCTGGCGCGAGGTGAGGGGGCGGCTCATGGCGAACTCCGATGGCTGTCTTGCTCTATTGTGCAAGTATACAGCATGGAAGTCTATCCAGTAAAAGTGAAGTTCAGCCGAGCTGTATTCCGCGGTGTCGTTTAAAACGCTGATGCAACGCTATACGTTGTGAGAAGGCAGCGAATGACGTAGACTTTTGTAATGTTTAAAACAGGCGTTTCCAGCGGGAATTGATCATGGCCCAGACCGATACCGTCACGCGCATTCTCGATACCGCCGAGGTGCTTTTTGCCGAACGCGGTTTTGCCGAGACCTCACTGCGCACCATTACCAGCAAGGCGCGCGTCAATCTAGCGGCAGTGAACTATCACTTCGGCTCCAAGAAGGCGCTGATCCAGGCGGTATTCTCACGCTACCTTGACCCTTTCACGGTGCGTTTCCATCATGCCCTCGATGAACTCGAGGCGCAGCATGCCGGTGGCGTCATTCCGTTGGAAGAGCTGCTCGAGACCATGGCGCGCACCGTGCTCGAGGTGCCGGCGGAGAAGCACAGCCTCAAGGTGTTCATGAAGCTGCTGGGGTTGGCCTACAGCCAGGCCCAGGGGCATCTGCGGCGGCACATCCAGGAGGAGTACGGCAGCGTCTTCACCCGCTTCACCGACCTGGTGCGTCGCGCCACCCCCGAGCTGCCGGATGCCGAACGCTTCTGGCGTCTGCACTTCGTGCTGGGCACGGTGATCTTCACGCTGTCCGGTCTCGATGCGCTACGAGACATCGCCGAGAAGGACTATCACGAGCACGTGTCGGTGCGTGACCTGATACGCCGTCTGCGGCCGGTCGTGGTCGCCGCCATGAATGCGCCGCTGCCGCCGCCGCCCGCCGTGCAGCCGGCCAAGGCGAGCTGAGATGCAAACGCCGAGGCTCGATGCGTTGCCTCCCAGTGAAGGGGTATGGCTCGAGGTCGACATCGGCCGCCAGTGCCTCGTGCACTGGCAGGGCGAGCAGCGGCAGGAAGAGTGGTCCGTTTCCACCGGGCTTGCCGGTACCGGCCAACGTGAAGACAGCGGCCGTACACCGCTCGGCTGGCATTACGTGCGGGCCGCCATTGGCGATGGCTTGCCCCCCGGTAGCGTGTTTCGCGGTCGGCGTCATACCGGTGAGACGTTC
Organism: Halomonas sp. MCCC 1A11062; assembly: GCF_021404355.1. Taxonomy (NCBI): domain Bacteria; kingdom Pseudomonadati; phylum Pseudomonadota; class Gammaproteobacteria; order Oceanospirillales; family Halomonadaceae; genus Halomonas; species Halomonas sp. MCCC 1A11062. Next base: position 77,014 of record NZ_JABFTW010000009.1, on the reverse strand, counting down.
AGCCAATCGCTGGCCGAGGCCCATCCGGAACGCGATTGGATACTGACGCGCATCCTCTGGCTGTGCGGGCTCGAGCGGGGGTTCAACCGCGGGGGCGCCGTCGACTCCCAAAGACGCTACATTTACCTGCATGGTACGCCGCCCGATCAGCCGATGGGGGTGCCGCGTTCGCATGGCTGCATTCGCATGCGCGATGCGGATCTGCTCGCGGTCTTCGCGCTGGCGCCGCCCGGAACGCCGGTCTGGCTCCACGAATAGAGCGCGGATTCAGTCGCACCGGATCGTGCTAGGGGGTGGCTGTCGCCTGGCACGGCTTTCGTCTAGAATCAGCTCCCTTTCATGGCCAAAGGACTCCGCTCATGACCCAGACCCTAGGTCCGGTGATGCTCGACCTGGAAGGGACCGAGTTGCGTAGCGAAGAGCGCGAACTGCTCATGCGCCAGGAGGTCGGGGGTGTCATCCTGTTCGCGCGCAACGTCGAGCATGCGCGACAAGTGCGCGAGCTGTGCAATGCCATTCGCAGCGTTCGCCCTGGGCTGCTGCTGGCCATCGATCAGGAAGGGGGGCGCGTCCAGCGCCTGCGTGACGGCGTGACGCGTCTGCCCGCCATGGGCAGGATCGGTCGTGACTACGAAGCGAATCCCGAGGTTACGCTGCGCCTGTGCCTAGATGCCGGCTGGCTGCTGGGCATGGAAATGGCCGCCTGCGGACTCGACCTCAGCTTCGCCCCGGTGCTCGATGTCGATACCGGCATTTCCAGTGTCATCGGCGATCGCAGTTTCTCTTCCGATCCCCATGCCGTGGCGGCCATGGCGGGGGCCTTCATCGGCGGCCTGCACGAAGCCGGCATGGCGGCGGTGGGCAAGCACTTCCCTGGGCACGGCAGCGTGGCGGCCGATTCCCACCTGGAGCTGCCCGTCGACGACCGTCCGCTGGAGCAGCTGCGCCAACATGATTTGATTCCTTTCGCCGAGCTGAGCTCGCGGCTGGATGGCGTCATGCCGGCACATGTCGTCTACTCCGCCTTCGATGCGCGTCCGGCCGGTTTCTCGGCGAGCTGGCTGGGTCTGCTGCGCGAGTCGCTGGGGTTCAAGGGCACCATCTTCTCTGACGACCTCGGCATGGCAGGTGCCGGTTACGCCGGTTCGCCGGGCGAACGCGCCTTGGCCGCGCTGGATGCCGGCTGCGACATGGTGCTGGTCTGCAACGACCGCGCCGCCGCGCTCGAAGCGCTGGATGCCTGCCAGGGCCGAAGCGTACGGCTGGGCTCGCGCCTGCGCTACGGTCGTGCACGTCCCGACATCGATTCATTGGCAGCGTTGGGTCGCTGGCGCCGGGTGCATGCCCGTCTCGAAGCCATGGCCTCGCTGTAACTCTTTCTCTTCCCGTTTACCTTCGTTGAAACGAGTCATACATGCCCAAACTCGAAGCCGACTTTCATCAATCCCTGGCCACCATGCGCGACGTGATGGACAACGCCGACTGCCTGATCAGTCATGAGGAGGTCGAGCGCGCGCTGGATCGCATGGCCGAGCAGATCACGGCCGATCTGGGCGACAAGCTACCGGTCTTCTACTGCGTGATGAACGGCGGCCTGATCACCACGGGACACCTGCTCACCCGGCTCGGTTTCCCTCTGGAAGTCGACTACCTGCATGCCACCCGCTACCGCGGCGGCATCCGCGGCGGCGAGCTGTTCTGGCGTGTGTCGCCGGAGATCCCCATGGCCGGCCGCCATGTGGTGATCGTCGACGACATCCTCGACGAAGGCGCGACGCTTGCCGCCATTCTCGACTATTGCCAGGAGGCCGGCGCGGCGAGCATCTCCACCGCCGTGCTGGTGGACAAGCGTCATGACCGCAAGGCGGTGCCGGGTCTCAAGGCCGACTACTGCAGCCTTGAAGTGGTCGACCGCTATGTGTTCGGCTTCGGTATGGATTACAAGGGCTACTGGCGCAATGCGCCGGGGATCTTCGCGCCCAAAGGTCTGTAGCTCGGAACGCCTCATTCGCGATAGATTTCGGAATGTCAGTGCAAGTCCTGCATGCAGATAATTGAAAGTAAGGTATTAAAAATATAAGACGCCTTGATTCATGACTTTATGGAATGAATTGGCGTCTTTTTTTCGCTTGAGATCAGCCCCGGTAATCTGCTCTCATCGAGCCTCACTCAATACCGAGGAGGCTGGAATTGTCTGCCCACTATCTTTCTACCGATGAGATTCGCGATCGCTTTTCGCGGGCCATGTCGGCGATGTATCAGGCTGAAGTACCGCAGTACGGGGCACTGCTCGATCTGGTCCAGCGCGTGAACCGGCAAGTCCTGGAGGTCGATCCCGCCTTGGCCGGGCGCCTTGCCAGCCATGGCGAACTGGAGCGCCTCGATGCCGAGCGCCATGGCGCCATCCGTGTGGGCACAGCCCAGGAGCTGGCCATGCTGCGTCGCCTGTTCGCCGTCATGGGCATGCATCCGGTGGGCTACTACGACCTCTCCGAAGCCGGTGTGCCGGTACACTCCACGGCCTTCCGCCCAGTGGATGACGCGGCCCTGGCGCGCAACCCTTTTCGCATCTTCACCTCATTGCTGCGCCTCGAGCTGATCGAGAACCCGGCGCTGCGGGAGCGGGCGGGAGCCATTCTGGCCGGCCGCGATATCTTCACCCAGGGCTGTCGCCAGCTGATCGAGCTCCATGAAGCGCAGGGCGGGCTCGATGAAGAGCAGGTCGAGCGCTTCATCGGCGAGGCCCTGGAGACGTTCCGCTGGCATCGCGACGCCACGGTGGATCTGGAGACCTACCAGGCGCTGCATGCCGAGCACCGGCTGATCGCCGACGTGGTCTGCTTCCGCGGCCCGCACATCAATCACCTCACGCCGCGCACGTTGGACATCGACGAAGTACAGCGGCGCATGCCTAGTGCCGGCATGCAGCCCAAGGCGGTGATCGAGGGGCCGCCCCGTCGCGCGTGCCCCATCCTGCTGCGCCAGACCAGCTTCAAGGCGCTGGAGGAGGGCATCCACTTTGCCGGTGAGCGGCAGGGGACCCATACCGCCCGCTTCGGTGAAATCGAGCAGCGCGGCATGGCGCTGACCGCCAGGGGGCGTGAGCGTTACGACAGCTTGCTTGGCGAAGCGCGGCGCCGCACCGCCGGGCTCGACAACGAAGCGCATCAGCGCGTGGAAGCGCATCAGCGCGTGCTCGTAGAGGTCTTTGCCGACTTTCCCGATGACCAGACCGTGCTGCGCCGCGAGGGGTTGGCATTTTTCCGCTATCGTCTTACCGAAGCTGGCAAGGCAGCAGGCCGAGTGGAGGGCGCCGGCCTGGAGACGCTGATCGACCAGGGCTTGGTGGAAGCTCTGCCGCTTACCTACGAAGATTTTCTGCCGGTCAGTGCGGCAGGGATCTTCCAGTCGAACCTGGGAGGCGGGCAGAACGGGGCCTATGCCGGCAACGCCAATCGCGAGGCCTTCGAGCAGGCCTTGGGGGCGCCTGTCAGCGATGAACTCGCGCTCTATGCCGAGCGCGAGCGGGCCTCCCGCGAGGCGGTGCTGAAGGCAGTGAGCCACTGATCCCGCTGTCGTGGTGGGGCAAGCTGTCGTGAGGGGGCGCGGCCGGCGACGTGCCCCCAGCCGTTCAGTCCAGTTCGCCGATGGCCTCGCCCAGCGCGTTGACCAGGCGGTCGATCTCGTCGCGCTCGACGATGAAGGGCAGGCCGAGCTGGATGGTGTCGCCGCCGTAGCGCACGTAGAAACCCTTGTTCCAGCACTTCATGGCGATCTCATAGGGTCGGCGGGCCGGCTCGCCGGGGTAGGGCTCGATCTGCAGCGCCCCGGCAAGGCCGTAGTTGCGGATGTCGCTGATGTAGCGGGTACCCTTGAGCCCATGCAGGGCCTCCTCGAAGACCGGGCTCATCTCGCGCACGCGTTGGATCAGGCGGTCGTTCTCGAGCACGTCGAGTGCCGCCAGCGCCGCGGCGCAGGCCACCGGATGCCCGGAGTAGGTGTAGCCGTGGGGCAGTTCGAGCATGTAGTCGGGGCCGCCCTGTTCCATGAAGGTGTGATAGATCTCGCCCTGCACGATCACAGCACCCATGGGTACCGCACCGTTGGTCAGCTGCTTGGCCACGTTGAGGATGTCCGGCACCACGCCGAACTCTTCGGCGCCGGTCATGGCGCCCATGCGGCCGAAACCAGTGATGACCTCGTCGAAGATCAGCAAGATGTCGTGCTGATCGCAGATCTCGCGTAGCCGCTGCAGGTAACCCTTGGGCGGCGGAATCACCCCGGCCGAGCCGGCCAGCGGCTCGACGATCACCGCGGCGATGTTGGAGGCATCGTGCAGCGCGATCAGCTCCAGCAGTTCCTCGGCCTTCTCGGCACCGCGCTCGGGCATGCCGCGGGTGAAGGCGTTCTCGGCGAGCAGGGTGTGGGGCAGGTGGTCGGCGTCGATACCCTGGCCGAACAGCACGCGGTTGGCGCCGATGCCGCCCAGGCTGATGCCGCCGAAGTTGACCCCGTGATAGCCCTTGGCGCGACCGATCAGCTTGGTCTTGGTCGGCTTGCCCTTCTTACGCCAGTAGGCGCGGGCGATCTTCAGGGCGGTGTCGGCACTCTCCGAGCCGGAGCCGGTGAAGAACACGTGATCGAGCCCCTGGGGCATCAGTCCGCGAATCCGGTGGGCTAGCTCGAAGGCCTTGGGGTGGCCGAACTGGAATGCCGGTGAATAGTCCAGCTGCTGGAGCTGGCGCGTCACGGCCTCGGTGATCTCCGGCCGACAGTGGCCGGCGCCACAGGTCCACAGCCCCGAGAGGCCGTCGAAAATTCGCCGGCCGTCGGCGTCGGTGAAGTAGCTGCCCTCGCCACCCACGATGATGCGTGGGTCGCGTTTGAACTGGCGATTGCCGGTATAGGGCATCCAGTAGGCGTCCAGTTGCTCCTGGCTCAGGCCACCGTGCAGCGATTGATGAACCGACATCTCAGCACCCTCTGTTGGCATGGCCGTGGTCGACGGCCCTTAAATAGCAGGCTAGGTCGAGATGAAAATAAATTAAATCCAGATATTTTTAAGTTCACGTAAGCCAATGCTTAACTTTGTGCATGAGCGGGCATATCCTCGTAGCCGAGAGTCTTGAACGAGGGATCAGGCCATGTCGCGCCGTAAGGAAGCTCTTTCGGCCCAGCCCGGCGATGCCGATCTGCGCCTGCTGAAGATCTATCGCAAGGTGGTCGAGTGCGGCGGCTTCTCCGCCGCCGAGGTGGAGCTGAACATCAGCCGTGCCGCCATCAGCATGGCGATGAACGATCTCGAGACGCGCCTCGGCCTGCGCCTGTGTCAACGCGGTCGTAGCGGCTTCGCGCTGACCGACGACGGTGCGGAAGTCTACCAGGCGACCCTGCAGCTGCTGGCCGCCGTGGAAGGGTTCCGCACCCGGGTCAACGGCCTGCATGCCTGGCTCAAGGGCGAGCTGAACATTGGCATTACCGACAACCTGGTGACCATGCCGCAGATGCATATCACCAACTCTCTCAGCGCACTCAAGGAGCGTGGGCCGGAAGTGCGCATCAACATTCGCATGATTCCGCCCAACGAGATCGAGCTGGCGGTGCTCGACGGTCGCCTGCATACCGGTGTGATACCGGCGCTGAAGACCCTTCCCGGCTTGCACTACCGCCCACTCTATGCGGAAGCCTCGCAGCTGTACTGCGCCTCGGGCCATCCTCTGTTCGAGGTGGATGCGGTGACCGAGCAGCATCTCGGGGAGTGCGACGCGGTGGTGCCGGCCTACGCCCAGACGCCGGAGGTCAAGGCGCTGCATGAGCCGCTCAGGGCGTCGGCCTCGGCAACCGATCGGGAAGGCATTGCCTTTCTGATTCTCTCCGACCGCTATATCGGCTACCTGCCGACCCACTACGCCGAGCGTTGGGTGGCTGGCGGCCGGATGCGCGCGCTGAATCCCGAGCGCTGGCACTACCTCACCCACTACAGCGCCATCACCCGCAAGGGAGCTCCGCCCAACCCGGTGCTGGAGACCTATCTCGAAGAGCTGGATCGAAGAGCAGCAGCGCATGATCGGTGAATGATCGCCACCCAGCAGGCCAAGCCTGCTGGGTGGTACCCTCATTGCCGGCGTGGGCGATCGAGCCCATTCCTGCTTTCAGTCGTCAGCGTTTCAGCTCAGCACTCTCAGGCATTGCCCTGTGTGGTAGAGCGTGAAGCCGCTTTCGTAGCCGGAGCTGCGCAGTGCTCTGGCCCGTATCGGCCGGGGTGTGCGAATCGGCAGGGGCAGGGCGTCCTCTTCACCGCTGATCAGGTATCGAGCAAAGCCCTTGCCCACCACGGTGCCGGTGGTGATGCCGCGACCGTTGTAACCGGAGACGCCCAGCACGCCCGGGACGAGTTCGAAGAGGCGCAGTGTGTGATCGGGCGTGAAGCCGATGCGCCCCGTCCAGTTGCATTCCCACTCCACGCTGCCCAACTGGGGAAAGTAGTGACGTTGGATGCGGTTGGCCCAGCAGCGCAGGAAGGCGACGGGCTTCCCTTCCCCCTTGCCGAGACTGCCGAGAATCAGCCGGCCTTCGGCATCGCGGCGGATGCTGCTCAGCACCATGCGGGTATCCCAGGCGCCCTGACGCCCCGGCAGGATCTCCTCGGCAGCCTCGCCGGACAGCGGCCGGGAGGCGACCTGGTAGAAGTGGCCGACGAAGAAATGGCGGCGGACCTCGTTCCAGCGATCCTCGGTATAGGCATTGGTGGCAAGCACCAGGCGCTGGGCCTGGACGCTACCGTGAGCGGTGGTGACCCACCAGCCGTCTCCCGCCCGTGTGACGCCGGTGGCGGCGCTGTGGGTATGCAGGCGTGCGCCGGCCGTCTGTGTGGCACGTGCCAGACCGCGGGTATAGGCGCTGGGGTTCAGGGTTCCGGCACGGTGGTCGAGCAGGGCGCGGTGGATGCGCCGGGTACCCACGTGCTCCTGGCAGGCCGCTGCCTCGAGCAGTTCCACGGGGGCCCCGCGTCGTTGCAACTGCTCCGCTCGTCGCTCCAGTTCCTGCTCGCCTTTACCGTTGTGTGCCAGGTGCAGGGTGCCGGTACGGGTCGCCTGGCACGCGATGCCGTGCCGCTCGATCAGCGAGAAGACGACTGCAGGGGCGCCGCCGAGAATCGTGTTGGCGCGCTCGCCGATCTCCTCGCCAAGTACCTCACGGATGTCATCCGGCGGAATCCACAGTCCCGCATTGACGAGCCCGACGTTGCGTCCCGAAGCGCCGCTGGGAACGTCGCCCGCTTCGATCAGGGTCACGTCGACGCCAGCCTCGGCCAGGTGCAGGGCGGTGCTGAGACCGGTGATCCCACCACCGATCACCAGCACATCGGTGCGGTGATCGCCCTGCAGCGTGGCTAGTTGCAGGGGCGGCTCCGGAGAGGTGTCGTGCCAGAGACAGCGTTCCTTCATTGTGCCTCCCGTACATGGAGGGTGGGGAAGGCCTCGGCGAACCGATGCGCCGAGGCCGAGGATGCCCTGCCGGTCAGTCGAACTTGATGCCCTGGGCGAGTGGCAGCTCCCTGGAGTAATTCACGGTGTTGGTCTGGCGACGCATGTAGCTCTTCCATACGTCGGAACCCGACTCGCGACCGCCGCCGGTCTCCTTCTCGCCGCCGAAGGCACCGCCGATCTCGGCGCCGCTGGGCCCGATGTTGACATTGGCGATGCCGCAGTCGCTGCCCACCGCGGAGACGAAAGTTTCCGCCTCGCGCACGTCGGTGGTGAAGATGCAGGAGGAGAGGCCCTGGGGTACGTCGTTGTTGAGCGCGATGGCCTCGTCGAGGGTTTCGTAGCCGATCACGTAGAGGATCGGGGCGAAGGTTTCGTGGCGTACCAGGTCGTTCTGACCTGCGACCTCGACGATGGCCGGCGCCACGTAGTAACCCTCGGGATACTGCTCGGCAAGCTGGCGCTGGCCGCCGTATACCTCGGCACCCTGTTCGCGCGCCTCGGTCAGCACCGCCTGCATGGTGTCGAAGGCCTGACGATCGATCAGCGGGCCGATCAGGTTGCCGGCGAGCGGGTCGCCGATACTGATGCCGGCATAGGCCTGCTTGAGCCGGGCGACGACCTCTGCCTTGATGGAGCGATGCACGATCAGGCGGCGCAGCGTGGTGCAGCGCTGGCCGGCGGTGCCCACCGCCGAGAACAGGATGGCGCGCACGGCCATGTCCAGATCTGCGCTGGGCGTCAGGATCATGGCATTGTTGCCGCCCAGTTCGAGGATGCTGCGACCGAAGCGGGCGGCCACGCGCGGCCCCACTTCACGGCCCATGCGCGTGCTGCCGGTGGCGCTGATCAGGGGAACCCTGGGGGCGTCGGTCAGCTGCTCGCCGGCGGCACGCTCGCCGATGATCACCTGGCTGAGGTGCTGAGGCGCGTCATCGCCGAACTCGGCCATGGCGCGTTCGAGCAGCGCCTGGCAGGCCAGGGCGGTGAGAGGGGTCTTCTCGGAGGGCTTCCACAGCAGGCTGTCGCCGCACACCAGGGCCAGCGCCGCATTCCAGGCCCAGGGGGCGACCGGAAAGTTGAAGGCGGTGATCAACCCGACCGGGCCGAGCGGGTGCCAGCTCTCGCGCATGTGGTGACCGGGGCGCTCGGAGGCGATGGTCAGGCCATAGAGCTGGCGGGATTGCCCAACGGCGAGATCGCAGATGTCGATCATCTCCTGCACTTCACCGAGCCCTTCCTGGAGGATCTTGCCGCACTCCCAGGTGACCAGTGCGCCCAGGTCCTCCTTGTGGCGGCGCAGTTGATCGCCGAACAGGCGCACCAGTTCGCCGCGACGCGGGGCGGGTACCTGGCGCCAGGCTTCGAAAGCGCGCTGCGCGTTGGCGATGGCCGTGTCGATCTCCGCCGGGGTGGCCGTTCGCACACGGCCGATCTCGCTACCGTCGATGGGGGTGGCGACCGCGATATCGCCGTTCCGATACTGCTCGGGCGCCACGCCGAGGCGCTGCATCAGGGAGTCGATCATTCTTTCTCCTATCGTTATCATTAGAGAATGTCGTGGCATCCAGTATCGCTACCGCTGTCGAGCGGCAACAAGCGACGATTACGACACACGTCATTCCTTAATTTCATGCAGGCGGGCTGAATGAGTCGTCGACACCTTCCCTCTCTGGCCGGGCTGCAATGCTTCGAGGCAGCGGCCCGCCACCTGAGTTTCACCCGTGCGGCGGACGAGCTGAGCCTGACCCAGAGTGCTGTGAGCAAGCAGGTCGCTCAACTGGAGTCGATCCTGGAGCACCCGCTGTTCCGGCGCATTCGCCGGCGCCTGCACCTGACCCCCGAGGGGGCGATCTACCTCGGCGAGGCGCGCAAGATCCTGGCCCAACTGGAGATGTCGACGCGCTACATGCAGTCCTACGGTGGCGAGGCGGACGTGCTCAACGTGGCGACTCTGCCCACCTTCGGGGCGCGTTGGCTGATCCCGCGGCTCAACGGTTTCCGCTTTCGCCATCCCAGCATCAATCTCAACATCAGCAATCGTGTCGAGCCGTTCGACATGCAGCAGGAGCGGGTAGAGGTGGCCTTCTTCTTCGGTCACGGGGCCTGGCCCAAGGCCGAGTGCATCAAGTTGCTCAAGGAGGAGATGGTGCCGGTCTGCTCGCCCCAGGCACTGGCGGGCATGAAAGTAGAGGAGCCGCTGGCGCTGACCCGACTCGTGCTGCTGCAGAGCGCCACCCGACCCGAGGCGTGGCACGACTGGTTCGATGCCCAGGGCCAGTACACCGAGCACAGCTACCATGGGCCGCGTTTCGACACCTTCTATATGGCGCTGCGTGCGGCGCAGGCCGGCTGCGGTGTGGCCCTGGTGCCGCGCTTCCTGGTCGACGAGGAGATCGACGAGGGCAAGCTGGTGGTGCCCTGGCCGTTCAGCCTGAAGAGCCGGGATGCCTATTACATGGCCTACCCGGAGCACATGGCCGAGCTCTACAAGGTGCGCGCCTTCATCGACTGGATACGCGAGCGCATCGACTGAGCCGGAAGCGTCGGCACCAACGCAAGCACCCCTGCCGGGGCAGGGGTGCTGTGGTCGTCACGCTGAAGTCGACGAAGGATCAGGCCAGACCCAGCTCGTGAGTGGCTTCCTCGCGCATCTTGAACTTCTGGATCTTGCCAGTGACGGTCATTGGGAACTCGTCGACGAACTTCACGTAACGCGGGATCTTGTAGTGGGCAATCTTGCCCTTGCAGAACTCCTTGAGCTCGTCGGCGTTGAGCTTCTGGCCTTCACCGAGCTTGACCCAGGCCATCACCTCCTCGCCGTACTTCTCGTCGGGCACGCCGATCACCTGCACGTCGGAGATGGCCGGGTGGGTGTAGAGGAAGTCCTCGATCTCCCGCGGGTAGATGTTCTCACCGCCGCGAATGATCATGTCCTTGATGCGGCCGACGATGGCGATGTAGCCCTCCTCGTCCATGGTCGCCAGGTCGCCGGTGTGCATCCAGCCGGCGCTGTCGATGGACTTGGCAGTAGCTTCCTCGTTGTTCCAGTAACCCAGCATCACGCTGTAGCCGCGGGTGCACAGCTCGCCGGTCTCGCCGCGCGGCACCACTGCGCCGGTTTCGGGGCTGACCAGCTTGACCTCCAGATGGGGATGGATGGTGCCCACCGTGGTCACGCGCTTCTCCAGCGGGGCGTCGGTCTTGGTCTGGGTGCTGACCGGGCTGGTTTCGGTCATGCCATAGCAGATGGTGACGTCCTCCATGTGCATCTTGTCGATGACCTTGCGCATCACTTCGATGGGGCAGATCGAACCGGCCATGATGCCGGTGCGCAGGGTGGAGAGGTCGTACTGGGCGAAGTTGGGGTGCTCCAGCTCGGCTATGAACATGGTCGGCACACCGTAGAGCGCCGTGGCCTTTTCGTCGGACACCGCCTTGAGCGTGGCTTCCGGGTCGAAGCCGTCGCCCGGGTAGATCATGGTGGCGCCGTGGGTCACGCAGCCCAGGTTGCCCATCACCATGCCGAAGCAGTGGTAGAGCGGTACCGGGATCACCAGGCGGTCCTTCTCGGAAAAGCCCATGGAGCGGGCAACGAAGAAGCCGTTGTTGAGGATGTTGTGGTGAGAGAGGGTGGCGCCCTTGGGTGCTCCGGTGGTACCCGAGGTGTACTGGATGTTGATCGGCTCGTCGAACTGCAGCGTGGCCTGGATCTCGGCCAGGTGCTCGTCCGAAACCTCGTCGGCATGGGCCAGCATGCTCTGCCAGCTGAACATGCCGGTCAGGGCGCGGTCGGCGTCGAGGCACACCACACGCTTGAGTTCGGGCAGCTTGGCGGCCGAGAAGGTTGACGGGGCGCCTTCTCGCAGCTCGGGCGCCAGCTCTGCCAGCGTGGCCACGTAGTCGGAGGTCTTGAACTTGCCCTGCAGGATCAGCGTCGAGGCGCCGGACTGCTTGAGCGCGTATTCCAGCTCATGGGTGCGATAGCTGGGGTTGATGTTGACCAGAATGGCGCCGATCTTGGCCGTGGCGAACTGGGTAATGGTCCACTCGGCGCAGTTGGGGGACCAGATGCCGACCCGGTCGCCTTTCTTCACGCCCAGCGCGAGCATGGCCCGCGCGGCCTGATTCACCGCCTGTTGCAGCTCCTTCCAGGTGTAGCGCAGGCCCTGATGCAGGCTCAGCAGGGCCTCGCCGTCGGGGAAGCGTGCCACCGTTGCGTCGAAGCAGTCGCCAATGGTCTCGCCTTTCAGCGGAGTATCGCTGATGCCGCTGACGTAGCTGTTCGGGGCGCGTTGTTGAAGTGCTTGGCGTGTCATCGTGTTACCCGTCTTGTTGTGGCAGTTGGAGTCGGTTGACGATGGGCGGACACTGATGCTCAGTCCGCCCTGAATTCGACGTGGCTTGGGTGCAAGAGGGCAGAGGGTCGAACTAGTTCTGGTCGAGACGCTCCAGCACTTCGCGTGCCCGCATCTCGACGTCGTCGAGTTCGCGCTGCATCAGGCGAATGTCCTCGAGCTGGCGCTCCATGTTGCTGCGCTTGTCGGCCAGGATCTCCAGCAGACGCTTGAGCTGCCTGGCGTTACCGTCGGGCATGGCGTCGTACATCTCGATGACTTCGCGAATCTCGGCCAGCGAGAAGCCCAGACGCTTGCCGCGCAGGGTCAGCTTGAGACGCACGCGGTCCTTCTCGTGATAGATACGGGTCTGGCCGCGACGCTCCGGCGCCAGCAGCCCTTCCTGCTCATAGAAACGGATGGTACGCGGCGTCACCTCGAACATCCGGGCCAGCTCGCCGATGGAATAGGTACGACGCTGTCGCGTCAGGCTGCCGTTGACCGAGGGGCTGACTTCCGCTTTGGATATGTTCATCGTTGTTTTCCTATGAGTTGGGCGGGCCGTCTTGCAGTGTCCCTCCACATAACCGCAACACTAGACGACGTTGACGTTAACGTAAAGTGGTTGTCGACCAAGGGATGTATGCGATAAAACCTAGCAAGTGCTAGGTTGGTTTGCATGAGCTCGGCCTTGAAAGCCATGCCAGCCAGCTGCTGCTGGAAGTACGCTACGCCAAATATCTCGAGGAATCGCAATGGAATTCTCCCTAACCGACGATCAGAGGGCGCTCGTTCAGGCCGCCGCCGATTTTTCGCAGGCAGAGCTGGCCGACCACGCCGCCGAATGGGACGCCACCTCGCATTTTCCGGTGGATGTCATCCGCCGGGCCGGCGAGGCGGGTTTTCTCGGCATCTACATTCCCGAAGAGCGCGGCGGCCTGGGGCTGTCACGCCTGGATGCCTCGCTGATCTTCGAGCAGCTCTCCCAGGGCTGCATCGCGACGACTGCCTATCTTACCATCCACAACATGGTGGCCTGGATGGTCGCCAGTTGGGGCAGCGAAGCCGTGCGTGAAACCTGGGTCGAGCGCCTGATCAGCGGCGAGTGTCTGGGCTGCTACTGCCTGACCGAGCCGGGCTCCGGTTCGGATGCCGCGAGCCTGCGTACCAAGGCCGTGCGCGAGGGTGACGAATACGTCATCAGCGGCTCCAAGATGTTCATTTCCGGCGCCGGCGCCAACGACATGCTGGTGGTCATGGCGCGCACGGGCGCTGCCGACAGCGGTGCCGGCGGCGTTTCGGCGATTCTGGTGCCGGCGGACGCCGTGGGTATCGAATACGGCAAGAACGAAGAGAAGATGGGCTGGAAGAGTCAACCCACCCGACTGATCAGCTTCGATGGCGTGCGCGTGCCGGTGGGCAACCTGCTGGGCCAGGAAGGCGAGGGCTTCAAGCTGGCCATGAAGGGGCTTGACGGCGGTCGGCTGAATATTGCCAGCTGTTCGCTGGGGGCCGCTCAGCACGCCTTGACCCTGGCGCGTAACTACCTGCAGGAGCGCAAGCAGTTCGGCCGCGAGCTGGCTCACTTCCAGGCGCTGCAGTTCAAGCTGGCCGACATGGCTACCGAGCTCACTGCGGCCCGGTTGATGGTGCGGCATGCCGCCTGGCGGCTCGATCAGGGCGATCCGGAGGCCACCGCTTACTGCGCCATGGCCAAGCGCTTTGCCACCGACATGGGCTTCAACGTCTGCAACGAAGCGCTGCAGCTGCATGGCGGATATGGTTACCTGAGAGAGTTCCCCCTGGAGCGCATGGTGCGCGACACCCGCGTGCATCAGATCCTCGAGGGCACCAACGAGATCATGCGTGTCATCGTGGCCCGTCGTCTGCTGGCGGACGGCACGATCGAAGCGCTTCAGCAATGACAAGGAGAAAACAGGCATGACGGACCTTGCGGTCATCTTCGATGAGCTGCCGACCCGGGACGGCGGGAGAGTCGGCATCGCTACCCTCAATGCACCGAAATCGCTCAATGCCCTGTCGCTGGATATGGCCCGCCAGCTGGATGCCAAGCTGCAGGCCTGGGCGGTGGATCGCAGCATCGTGGCGGTATGGCTGGAGGGCAGCGGCGAGAAGGCGTTCTGTGCCGGGGGCGACGTAGTGGCGCTCTACCGCTCGATGACCGAAGAGGGGGAAAATCGCGGTGCCGGCCGCGATAGCCTCTTTGCCGAAACCTACTTCACCACCGAGTATCGCCTCGACTATCGCATCCATCGTTACCCCAAGCCGATCCTGGTGTGGGGCGACGGCATCGTGATGGGCGGCGGCCTGGGCCTCATGGCCGGCGCATCTCGTCGTCTGGTGACGGAGACCACGCTGATCGCCATGCCCGAGATCACCATCGGCCTCTACCCGGACATCGGCGCAAGCTGGTTTCTCAACCGCATGCCGCCGGGCGTGGGGGCCTATCTCGGCATCACCGGCGCTCAGCTCAATGCCCGCGATGCCCTCGACCTGGGGCTGGCCGATCACTTCGTGTCGCGGGAGCGCCGCGCCGAACTGCTCGAGGCGCTGGGCGCGGCCGACTACGGCACGCGCAGTCAGCATGACCTGCAGGCCGGCGTGCAGGGTGTGCTCGACCAGTTCGAGGCGCGCCAGCAGGCGCCTGAGGCTCAAGTGTGGCCGCTGCTCGATCATCTTCAGGCCTTGACGGCACAGGTCGATGCGCCGACGGCCGTCCACCGTATCCTCGAGGATCGTCGCGAGGACGCCTGGCTTGCGGCCAACCGCAAGCGACTGGAAGCGGGCAGTCCGCTGAGCGCTCATCTGGTGTGGCGCATGCTGGAACGCCACCGGCATACCAGCCTGGCCGACGCCTTCCGTGACGAGTTGAACCTCTCGGTGCAGTGCTGTCGCCGTGGAGACGTCGCCGAAGGCGTTCGCGCGCTGCTGATCGACAAGGACAGGAACCCCAAGTGGCAGCACGCCAACGTCGACGACGTTCCCGAAGCGGACCTTCTGGCGCTGCTCGAGCCGCTGTGGAGCATAGAGGAGCATCCGCTGCGCGATCTCGACAGCGGCGAGCGGGTACGCTGACCGATACCCGTACTCTCACCACGACATGACGCAATTACGCCATAACGACAATCAGGAGCAGCTCGCATGAAAATCGCCTTCATCGGCCTGGGCAACATGGGTGCCCCGATGGCCCACAACCTGGTCAAGGCCGGCCATGAGGTCAGTGTCTTCGACCTCGTCGATGTCGCCATGAAGCATCTGGAGAGTGCCGGGGCGCGTGCCTGCGCCAGCGCACAGAGCGCGGCCAGCGGGGCCGAGGTCGTGATCTCCATGCTGCCAGCCGGCCAGCACGTGCGTCGTCTCTATCTCGGCCGTGACGACTCTCCGGGCCTGTTCGATGCCCTGGAGGGCAAGCCACTGATCATCGACGCCTCCACCATCTCGCCGGAAGATGCCCGTGCGGTGGGCGCGGGTGCCGAACAGCGTGGCCTGACCTACCTCGATGCGCCGGTTTCCGGCGGTGTGGGCGGCGCTCAGGCCGGCACTCTGACCTTCATCGTCGGTGGCAGCCAGGCCGGCTTCGAGCAGGCCAGGCCGGTGCTGGAAGCGATGGGCAAGAACATCTTCCATGCCGGTGAAGTGGGTGCCGGCCAGGTCGCCAAGATCTGCAACAACATGCTGCTCGGCATTCTCATGAGCGGTACCGCCGAAGCGCTGGCGCTGGGGGTCAAGAACGGCCTCGACCCGGCCGTGCTCTCCGAGATCATGAAGCAGAGCAGCGGCGGCAACTGGGCGCTCAACGTCTACAATCCGTGGCCCGGCGTGATGCAAGGCTCCGCCGCCTCGCGCGACTACCAGGGCGGCTTCCTCACCGATCTGATGGCCAAGGATCTCGGGCTGGCGTGGGAGCTGGCACTGGGCTGCAAGGCCACGGTGCCAATGGGCTCCCAGGCGCGCAACCTGTTCGCGCTGCATGCGGCCCAAGGCAACGGCGGTCTCGACTTTTCCAGTATTCAGAAGCTTTACCGCGCGGGCGAATAGGGTCTGGCGAATAGCTTCTACTTCGCTTTGGCACCGACCCTGGAAGCGGGCACAATCTTGTGCCCGCTTCTGGTTTCCGAGGCTTCATGACATCCACTTCCCCACGTTCCGGCTCCGGCGAACGCCGCCCCATGCGCCGTGAGCTGCTCGAAGGTCCCATTGCCCTGACCCTGCTGCGCAAGTGTCTGCCGGTGGTGGGCGGCATGCTTGCTATGATGAGCTTCAACCTGGTGGACACCTGGTTCATCGCACGGCTGGGAGCGGAGCCGCTGGCGGCGGTGTCGTTCACCTTCCCGGTGGTGTTCGCGGTGATCAGTCTCGCCATCGGCTTGGGTATCGGCACCTCGGCAGTGGTGGCGGGACTGCTGGGGCGGGGCGCTCACGACACGGTGCGACGCAGGGCCACCGATGCCGCGCTGCTGGCACTGGCGGTCGGTGTGCTGCTGAGCGTGCTGGGGCTGGCCACCCTCGAGCCGCTATTCCGCTTGCTTGGCGCCGACGCCGCACTCATGCCGCATATCCATGACTACATGGGCATCTGGTACCTGGGCGCAGCGGCGCTGATCGTGCCGCGGGTGCTCAACAGCGTGCTGCGTGCTCAGGGCAACACTCTGATACCCGGGCTGATGATGGCCTTGGCGGCACTGCTCAACGGCTTGCTCGACTGGCTGCTGATCTTCGGCGTGGGGCCGCTGCCGGCGCTCGGTGTGCAGGGCGCGGCCCTGGCCACGGTGCTGAGCTGGTGCGCCATGACCGCAGCGCTGTTCTGGCAGCGCGAGCTGCGCGAGTGTCTCGACCTGCGCCATCTCACGCCGAGCGGGCTGATGGAATCGTGGCGCGAGCTGGGCCGCATTGCCGTGCCGGCGGCGATCACCAGCGTGTTTACGCCGCTGGCCCTGGCGCTGGTGACGCGCATCGTCGCCGGTCATGGCCACCATGCGGTAGCGGGCTACGGCGTGGGCACACGTATCGAGGCCATCGCCCAGATCGGCGTGCTGGCGCTTTCGATGACGCTGCCACCGCTGGTCAGCCAGAATGCCGGGGCAGGGCAGCACGAGCGCGTACGGCGGGCCATCTTCGGCTGCTTCGTCTTCGTCCTGGTGTGGCAGTTGGGCATCTGGCTGTTGCTGCAGCTGCTGGCGCCCTGGCTCGTCGCCAGCTATTCCCCGGGCGGCGAGATGAGCGAGGTGCTGAGAAGCTTTCTGTGGTGGGTGCCGCTGGGCCTGGGCGCCCAAGGCGTCGTGATCCTGGCGGTGTCGTCGTTCAATGCGCTGCACGAGCCGGCCCGGGCCATGCGACTCTCAGTGGTTCGGCTGTTCCTGCTGACGGTGCCGCTGGCGTGGCTGGGCGGCGTGCTGGGCGGTGTCGAGGGCATCTTCATCGGGTTATTCCTGGCCAACGTGGCGGTGGGGCTGGTGGCTTGGGGTGCGCTGCGTCGACGTCTCGCCGGCTTGCCCATGGAGGCAAACGAGGCCGGTTCGGTGCGACCAAAAGTGTAAGAAATAGAGCGAAAGGGACTTGGCTTTCCGGATGCTTTGCTCTACATTCGATGAAAATGTAGATATTTCGTCAGGAGAGCCGCCATGAGCAAGATCACCCCCGTGACCTGGGAAGACCCCTTCCGCCTGATCGACCAGCTCGATGAAGACGAGCGCATGGTCCACCAGACCGCCCACGACTACTGCCAGGACAAGCTGATGCCGCGGGTGCTCGAGGCCAACCGCCACGAGCGCTTCGATCGCGAGATCATGAACGAGATGGGCGAGCTGGGCCTGCTCGGCGCCACCATCGACGGCTACGGCTGTGCCGGCATGAACTACGTCAGCTACGGCCTGATTGCCCGTGAAGTGGAGCGTGTCGACTCCGGCTACCGCAGCGCCATGAGCGTGCAGTCGAGCCTGGTGATGTACCCCATTCACGCCTTCGGCAGTGAAGCCCAGCGCGATAAGTACCTGCCCAAGCTGGCCACCGGCGAGTGGGTGGGATGCTTCGGTCTCACCGAGCCGGATCACGGCTCCGACCCGGGCGGCATGTCCACCCGTGCCACCCGCACCGAGAACGGCTGGCGGCTCAATGGCACCAAGAGCTGGATCACCAACTCGCCCATCGCCGACGTGTTCGTGGTGTGGGCCAAGGATGACGAGGGCGTGATCAACGGCTTCATCCTCGAGAAGGGCATGCAGGGGCTCTCGGCACCCAAGATCGAGGGCAAGTTCAGCCTGCGTGCCTCAATCACCGGCCAGATCGCCATGCAGGATGTCGAGGTGTCGGACGACCAGCGCCTGCCGGGCGTGACCGGCCTCAAGGGCCCGTTCTCGTGTTTGAACCGCGCCCGCTTCGGCATCGCTTGGGGCAGCATGGGAGCCGCCGAGGCGTGCTGGCACGCCGCTCGTCAGTACACATTGGATCGCAAGCAGTTCGGTCGCCCGCTGGCCGCCAACCAGTTGATCCAGAAGAAGCTCGCCGACATGCAGACCGAGATCGCCCTGGGCCTGCAGGCGGCGCTGCGCGTCGGCCGCATGATCGACGCGGGCCAGCTGGTGCCGGAGGCGATCTCGCTGATCAAGCGCAACAACTGTGGCAAGGCGCTGGACATCGCCCGGGTGGCGCGTGACATGCACGGTGGCAACGGCATCGCCGACGAGTACCACGTGATTCGCCACATGATGAACCTCGAGGCGGTGAACACCTACGAGGGCACTCACGACGTTCACGCGCTGATTCTCGGCCGTGCACAGACCGGCATCCAAGCCTTCGTAAATTGAGCTGGTGTCAAGGAGTGCAAGCATGAGTCGACCGCTGGAAGGCATCACGGTGCTTGACATGTCGCGGGTGCTGGCCGGCCCCTGGGCCGGTCAGTTGCTCGCCGACCTCGGGGCTCGGGTGATCAAGATCGAGCATCCCGAGCGCGGCGACGACACCCGCGGCTGGGGGCCGCCGTGGCTGGCCGAGGATGACGAGACCGAGCGGGTGGCGGCCTATTTCCTGTGCGCCAACCGCGGCAAGCAGTCGCTGGCGGTGGACGTCGCCAGTGAGCGGGGCCAGGCGCTGATCCGCCAGCTCGCCGCCGGCGCCGACGTCATGCTGGAGAACTTCAAGGTTGGCGGCCTGGCCAAATACGGCCTCGACTACGCCAGCCTGAAGGCGCTCAATCCGCGCCTGATCGGCTGCTCCATCACCGGCTTCGGCCAGGATGGCCCTTATGCGCACCGCGCCGGCTACGACTTCATGATTCAGGCCATGGGCGGATTGATGAGCATCGGCGGCGAGCCGGACGGCATGCCGATGAAAACCGGCGTGGCCATCACCGACGTGATGACCGGGCTCTACGCTACCATCGGCGTGCTTTCCGCACTGCACGAGCGCGAGCGCACCGGGCAGGGGCGGCACGTGGACGTGGCGCTGCTCGACGTGCAGGTGGCGGCGCTCGCCAACCAGGCGCTCAATGCCCTGGTCAGCGGGGTATCGCCCGAGCGTCATGGCAACGCCCACCCCAACATCGTGCCTTACCAGGCCTTCGCCTGTGCCGATGGGCATCTGGTGCTCACCGTGGGTAACGACGCCCAGTTCTCACGCCTGGCCGAGCTGCTGGGCCATCCCGAGTGGGCCAATGACCCGCATTACGCCACCAATGCCGCGCGGGTGGGCAACCGCGCAGTGCTGGTACCGCTGATTCAGGCGATCTTCCTCACTCGCGGGCGCGACGAATGGCTGGCCGAGCTGGAGGCGCGGGGCATACCCGCCGGGCCGATCAATACCATTGCCGAAGTATTCGACGACCCCCAGGTGAAGCACCGTGGCATGCAGCGCACGCTCGAGCGCGGCGATCTCGAGGTGCCTCAAGTCGCCTGTCCGCTGCGCTTCGACAGCGAGCCCGCGCTGAGCGAGGTCGCGCCGCCTAGGCTTGGCCAGGACAGCGACGCGATACTCGCTGAGATGGGCCTGACCGTCGAGGACATCGCCCGCCTGCGGCGCGAAGGCATCGTGCGCTGAGCGGCGGTATCAGGAGATCGGCAGTATCAGGATCGGTCGGCCGGCAGCGGGGCGCAGTCGCCTCGCGACCGGCCGCCATCGCGCAATCCCAGGGTGCCGACGCCGGGCAGCTTGACCCCGAGCGCTGCCGGATCGATGCCTAGCACCAGTCCGCCGATGTTGAGCTCCAATCCTTCTCTCAGCCCCGCCGCGGCACCGAGCACGCCGGCCAGCGACAGCTGCACGCCGGTACCGCTGGGGGTCGCTGCCAGTACGCTCCCGCCCAGGTAGTCCTTGCCGATGGCGCTGGAGGGCAGCGCCACGTCTAGCTCCGGTACTTCGCGAATCAGCCAGGCCACGAAGGTGTTGCTGTTGGGGCCCGGCCAGGCGCGATAGTGCTCACGATAGGGATACTCGGGCAGCAACGCTTCGATTCGCGCGATGGCGCTTTCGGCCTCGCTGCCGCACAGAGTGGCGTGCAGAGTCGGCTGGCTGCCAAACCAGGCGCGGTCGGGCGTGCCGGCGCGCGAGGCGAGGGCGGGGCGGCCCCAGCCGGTCACTTGGTGCAGGGTGTAGCTGTCGGCGTTCTCCGGTTTGGTGGCCACCCAGGCGTGTACGGCGAAGATGCCGCGCCAGTTGAAGGCGCGGGCCGAATAGACCTGCACCACGGCAGCGGGGGTCTCGCTTGGTACTGGGGCCAGTCCTGCGATGGTGCGGTCGGCGCTGCGCCAGTCACCGCGGGTATCGATGCCACCGAACTGCCACATGTAGAGTGGCCCACCGATCAGCAGCAACATCAGGAGCAGCAGCCCCAGAGACAGCTTGCGCATGGTGCGTCGGGTCTCAGCGCGGCGAGAAGCGCCGAGTGAGTCCCGTCTCGGCGATCATGCGGGTGGAAATCTCCTCTACCGAGAAGCGTGTGGTGTCGATGAAGGGAATGTGCATCTGACGGTAGAGTCCTTCCGCCTGCTCCACTTCCTGTACGCACTGGTCAAGCGAGCTGTAGCGGCTGTTGGGCCGCCGCTCATGGCGAATGGCGGCCAGCCGGCGCGGGTCGATGGTCAGCCCGAACAGCTTGTGGCGGTGCTTGGCGAGGGCGGGAGGCAGCTTGAGGTTGCCGTCCTCGTCCTGGTCGTCCTCCGTGAGGGGGTAGTTGGCGGCACGAATGCCGAACTGCAGCGCCAGGTAGAGCGATGTAGGCGTCTTGCCGCAGCGCGACACGCCGACCAGGATCACGTCGGCCTGATCGTACTGGTGGGTGCGGGCACCGTCGTCGTTGTCCAGGGCGAAGTGAACCGAGTGGATGCGGTCCATGTAGACCTCGTCCTTGCCGATGGAGTGGGTGCGCCCCACGGTGTAGCTCGAGTGGGTGCCGAGTTCCTGCTCAAGCGGTTTGAGGAAGGTCGAGAAGATATCCACCTTGAAGCCCGGGGCGCGGCGAATCACCTCGCGGATAGACTCGTCGACGATGGTGTCGATGATGATCGGCTCCTCACCGTCGCGTACCGCCGTGGCCTCGATGATATCGACCAGGGTGCGGGCCTTGTCGAGGGAGTCGATATAGGGCTTGGTCAGCATGCGCAGCTCGACGTTCTCGAACTGTGCCAGCAGGCTACGGCCCAGGCTCTCGGCGGTGATGCCGGTGCCGTCGGAAATGAAGAAGGCGGTGCGAGGCATGTCGTCGGCGCTATTCGTTGTGTAGGAAGCTCCATTGTCCGGGCTACCGAGCGTGGCGGCAAGGTGTCGCTTAGCGGCTCAGGGTGCAACTTGACTACAGGAATCGGCCAAATCGAGCCGTTGTTGTAAAAAACCTCCAGTGACTTCGATGTTAGACCAATGGCGAATATGGCCGCTTGCGTTTAAGGTGGGCAGCATTGCGCTTTTCGCCTGAACAGCGGGTGCGAAAGCCTTGGCAACGAAGATTCAAGGGGGTTACGTGGAAGATTACATCCTGTGGTTCGATCAGCTCGGCATGGACGACGTCGAACGTGTGGGCGGCAAGAACGCCTCGTTGGGCGAGATGATCTCGAACCTGTCGGGGGCCGGTGTCACTGTCCCGGGAGGCTTTGCCACCACTGCACATGCTTACCGCGAATTCCTGGCCCACGAAGGGCTCAATGAGCGTATCAACCAGGCCCTGGCGCGGCTCGACGTCGACGACGTCAACGAGCTGGCCCGGGTCGGCGCCGAGATCCGTCAGTGGGTGATCGACACCCCGCTGCCGCCCACCTTCGAGACGCATCTGCGTACGGCCTACGACAAGCTGGCCAGTCAGCATCCCAACCTCAAGGTGGCGGTGCGCAGCTCGGCTACCGCCGAGGACCTGCCCGATGCCTCCTTCGCCGGTCAGCAGGAAACCTTCCTCAACATCGAAGGCTTCGACAACGTCAAGCGCGCCGTGCACGAGGTGTTCGCCTCACTGTTCAACGATCGCGCCATCTCCTACCGCGTGCATCGCGGCTATGCCCACGAGAACGTGGCGCTGTCGGCCGGTATCCAGAAGATGGTGCGCTCCGAGACCGGCGCTTCCGGCGTCATGTTCACCCTCGATACCGAGTCGGGCTATCGCGATGCGGTGTTCGTCACCGCCTCCTGGGGGCTGGGCGAGACGGTGGTACAGGGCTCGGTCAACCCCGACGAATTCTACGTGCACAAGTCCACTCTGGCGGCCGGCCGGCCGGCGGTGCTGCGTCGCAATCTCGGCTCCAAGCTGATCAAGATGGTATACGGTGAGGACGCCAGCGCCGGCAAATCGGTCTCCACCGTGGACGTGCCGCTCAAGGATCGTGCCCGCTTCTGTATCAGTGACGACCAGGTGATGGCCCTGGCGCGTCAGGCGGTCACCATCGAGGAGCATTACCAGCGTCCGATGGACATCGAGTGGGCGCTGGACGGCGACGACGGCGAGCTCTACATCGTCCAGGCGCGTCCGGAGACCGTGGTCTCCCAGCAGGAGGGCGGCAAGCTCGAGCGCTTCCACCTCAAGGAGAAGGGGCGCACCCTGGTCGACGGTCGTGCCATCGGCCAGCGCATCGGCCGTGGCACGGTCAAGATCGTGTTTACCCCGGAGGAGATGGACAAGGTCAACGCCGGCGACGTGTTGGTCACCGACATGACCGATCCCGACTGGGAGCCGATCATGAAGCGCGCCTCGGCCATCGTCACCAACCGCGGCGGCCGTACCTGCCACGCGGCGATCATCGCCCGTGAGCTCGGCATCCCCGCCGTCGTCGGCTGTGGCGATGCCACCGAAGTGCTGGCAGACGGCCGCGACGTCACGGTCTCCTGCGCCGAGGGCGATACCGGCCACGTCTACGAAGGCCTGCTGGACTACGACCGCCGCGTCACCAGCGTCGACGCGATGCCCGAGATCCCGTTCAAGATCATGATGAACGTGGGTAATCCGGACCGCGCCTTCAGCTTCGCCAGCCTGCCCCATGCCGGCGTCGGCCTGGCGCGCCTGGAGTTCATCATCAATCGCATGATCGGCGTGCACCCCAAGGCGCTGCTCGAATACGACACACTGCCGCTGGATCTGCAGCAGACCATCAACCTGCGCACCGCCGGCTATGCCAGCCCCGTGGACTTCTACGTCGACAAGCTGGTCGAAGGCATCTCGACCCTGGCGGCGGCGTTCCATCCGCAGCGGGTGATCGTGCGTCTTTCCGACTTCAAGTCGAACGAATACGAGAACCTGATCGGCGGCAAGCTCTATGAGCCGGGCGAAGAGAATCCCATGCTCGGGTTCCGCGGCGCCTCGCGCTACGTTTCCGATGCCTTCCGTCCGTGCTTCGAGCTCGAGTGCAAAGCCCTCAAGTACGTGCGTGACGAGATGGGGCTCGACAACATCGAGATCATGGTGCCCTTCGTGCGTACCACCGAAGAGGCCCGTGAGGTCGTCGAGCTGATGGCCGCCAACGGGCTCAAGCGCGGCGACAATGGGCTCAAGGTGATCATGATGTGCGAGCTGCCGGCCAACGCGCTGCTGGCGGAGGAGTTCCTCGAGCACTTCGATGGCTTCTCGATCGGTTCCAACGACCTGACTCAGCTCACCCTCGGTCTGGATCGCGACTCGGGCATCGTGGCTCATCTGTTCGACGAGCGAAACCCGGCGGTCAAGCGACTGCTGGCCATGGCCATCCAGGCCTGCAAGGCCCAGGGCAAGTACGTCGGCATCTGCGGTCAGGGCCCCTCCGATCACCCCGATCTGGCCAAATGGCTGATGGAACAGGG
Organism: Halomonas sp. MCCC 1A11062; assembly: GCF_021404355.1. Classification (NCBI taxonomy): domain Bacteria; kingdom Pseudomonadati; phylum Pseudomonadota; class Gammaproteobacteria; order Oceanospirillales; family Halomonadaceae; genus Halomonas; species Halomonas sp. MCCC 1A11062. The sequence goes on along the minus strand of NZ_JABFTW010000009.1, from coordinate 52,926 downwards.
CATCGATTCGGTGTCCCTGAACCCCGATGCGGTGCTGGAAACCTGGTTCATGCTGGCGGGGGAAACGCTGGCCTAAGCAAAGCGTACTTAGGTTACAAACTGACCCGATTGAGCTCTCTCAATCGGGTCTTTTTTCGCCTATGCTTACACCTCTTACATGGAGTTACCGAGGGGCTTTCTCATGGATATGCGCTCTGTCTTCTTCCCCCGACGCTGGTTGGCCTGCGTCGTTTCATCGTGCGCGCTGGGCCTGCCGTTGCTGGCATCCGCCGAGACGGCGTTTCAGTACGAGGCACCCGCCATCGCGCCGGAGTCGGCGTCCGGCTACAGCGAGAAGCCCGGCTGGGCCACCGAACGTTTTGCCGTGGCGGCAGCCAACCCTCTGGCCACCGACGCCGGCTATCAGGTCCTCAGGGCGGGTGGCTCGGCAGTGGATGCCGCCATCGCCGTGCAGATGGTGCTGACCCTGGTTGAGCCGCAGTCGAGCGGCATCGGCGGCGGAGCCTTCCTGATGCACTACGATGGCAGCGAGGTAAAGGCCTACGACGGTCGCGAGACAGCCCCGCGGGCGGCCAGCGAGTCGCTGTTCCTGAATGGCGAAGGCGAGCCGCTCGAGTTTATGGAGGCGGCAGCCAGTGGGCTCTCGGTCGGCGTGCCGGGCACCGTGCGCATGCTGGAGAAGGCGCATGAACGCCATGGCAAGCTGCCTTGGGCGGAGCTGTTCGGCCCGGCCATCACCCTGGCAGAGGAAGGTTTCGAGGTCAGCCCCCGACTGCATACCAGCCTGGCCGCGGAAGAGCGGCTGCGCGACGATCCCCTCGGCGCCGCCTTCTACTATACGGAAGAGGGCGAGCCCTTGCCTCAGGGGCATCGCCTGCAGAACCCCGCCTTGGCGGAGATCCTGCGCAAGATAGCCGAAGAGGGCAGCAAGGCACTGCATACCGGCCCGATTGCCGAAGACCTCGTTTCCCGGGTTCAGGGGCATCCTGGCCGCCCCGGGGCGATCAGCTTGGAGGATATGGCGACCTACGTGGCCAAGGAGCGCGAGCCGCTGTGTACCGATTGGCAGGCCTACCGGGTGTGCGGCTTTCCGCCGCCTTCCTCCGGCCACCTGACCATCATGCAGATCCTGGGCGTCATGGAGCAGCTGCCTGACATCGAGGAGCCGATGGAGGAGGATCGTCCCAGTACGGAGTGGCTGCATCGCTTCCTCGAGGCCTCGCGGCTGGCCTTTGCCGATCGCGGCAAGTTCATTGGCGATCCGGATTTCGTCAACGCCCCCGGCGGCGACTGGAACAGCATGCTCGACGCCGAGTACCTGGCCAAACGCGCCGAACTGATCGGCGAGCGCAGCGTGGGCCCCGACGGCGCCGAAGCCGGCAACCCGGGCGAGGTGGAAATGGCCTGGTCCATGCAGCTCCCTCAGCCGGAGTACGGCACCAGCCACATCAGCATCGTCGATGAAGAGGGTAATGCCCTGGCCATGACCACCACCATCGAGGCCGCCTTCGGCTCGCGTATTTTGGCGGACGGCGGCACCGGCCTGGCGGGTGGCTACCTGCTCAACAACGAACTGACCGACTTTTCGTTTCGTCCGCTGGGGGCCGATGGCACGCCCATCGCCAACCGGGTCGAGCCCGGCAAGCGGCCGCGCTCCAGCATGAGTCCCACGCTGGTGTTCGACCGCGAAACCGACGAGCTGGTGGCGAGCCTGGGCTCGCCCGGCGGTGCTGCGATCATTCACTACACGGCCAAGGCGCTGGTGGCCATGCTCGAGTGGGGGCTCGATGCCCAGGAGGCGCTCAACCTGCCCCACGCCATCACCCTGGGCGGGCCGGCCTACCTCGAAGAGGGGCGCTTCCCCGCCGAGGTGCTCGAAGCGCTCAATGAGCTCGGCCATGAGGCCGGCGAGCGCGAGCTGGTCAGCGGTTTGCAGGCCATTCAGCGTACCGAGGACGGTTACTTCGGCGGGGCCGACCCGCGCCGTGAAGGCGTGGTGATGGGCGACTGAGGCGACTGAGGCCACTGAGGGGGCGTCCGTGCGGGCGCCTTCCCTCAGCGCCGCAGCCAGTTGCGCAGCTTGACCAGCAGGATCGCACCGTCGCCGAGCTCACGACGGTCGTCCATCAGCTCCACGAGTCGGTCCGGGTAATCGGTGATGATGGCATCGACGCCTAGATCGATCATCTGCGACATCCTGGCCCGGTCGTTGACCGTCCAGGCATGCACTTCGTAGCCGAGTTCTCGCGCCAGGCGGATCTCGTTGGGTGTGATCCTGTTGTGGCGCAGGCCCAAGGCATCGAAGCTGCGCCGGTCCAGCGTTCCCGGCATCACCAATTGAGCCAGCAGCGTCACACGTAGCTCCGGCTCTCTCTCCTTGACCATCTCCAGTACGCCGCTCGACATCACCGCCAGACGCGTCTCCTCTGCGGTATTCGGAGTGCCGCAGCGGGCGGCGTCGGCCTCGCTCGCTCGGGCCAGGCACTCACGTCGGGCCTCGTTCTCCCGATGCAGCGAGGCGATCACGGCCTCCACCAGCGCTTCTTCCAGCCCCGGATCGGGCTTCATGTCGATCATCAGGGCGCTGCGACCGCGCACCGCGGCGAAGGCCTCGTCCAGGGTGGGGATGCGCTCGCCGACGAAGGCGTCGCCGAACCAACTGCCGACATCGAACTGGCTCAGCTCTTCGAGGGTGAGGTCACGCACGTTGCGTGGGTCGCCGGTGAGGCGCTGCAGGCTGCGATCGTGGTAGAGCACTACCTCGCCGTCGGCGCTGAGTCTCACGTCGATCTCCACGTAATGGGAGCGATCCTCTACGGCGCGTTCGATGGCGGCCAGCGTGTTTTCCGGAGCCGCCATGGAGCTGCCGCGATGGGCGATGACGGTGACGTCGTCACGCAGCTCGAAGCTGTTGACGATCCACCAGGCCTGGAACAGGGCGAACACCAGCACGGCCGCTTCCACACCCCAGGCCAAGCGGCCGGGATGGGCGTCGGGCGGCGGCGGGGCGGGGCGCGGCTCGCGATGCGCGAGGCGCAGGTAGAGGCAGGCCGATAGCAGTGCATTGGCGGCGATACCGAGAAAGGTGATCGCCAGCGTCACCAGCACGTAGCCGGTCACGTAGGTCAGCATGGCGGGGATGAGCACTGCGTTGCGCTCGGGCAACCACCACAGCGTCGGGGTGAAGACCCGGTCGAAGAGGGCTGTGGCGACGAAGGGCAGGGCAACGATGATGAGCAGAACGGATATGACGACGAAGGCGACCTCGGCACGGTGGCCCCGGGTCAGATCGCGGCTACGCCTGAGTGCTGCTAGTGGCGAGAGACCTTCCAGCATGACGACCGGCAACGCGAGTATCCAGCGCACGTAGAGCGATGCGGCGATCAGTGCCCAACCGACGCCTAATGGAACCGCTACGCTGAGGTATGTCCAGTAGGCTGGGGGCCGCATGCGCAGCACGTAATAGGGGTCGAGCCCCCCTATGATGGCGTCGTAGAGCCAGCCCAGTAGCAGAACCACGGGCAGGATAAGCAGCAGGTGAGCGCCCACCTGAAGCACCACCAGACCGGCGAGGGTGGGCAGGCGGCGTAGCGTCTGCCATAGCGCGATGAAAGCGAGCCGGAAGTGATTGTCGCGGCGCTTTACCGCCACCAGGATCATGCCGGCCTGCTGCAGGTAGAGGATCAGGAAGGTCAGGCCGATGGCGGCCAGCAGCCACAGCATGCCGGCCGGGCTGAGCAACAGGTCCAGCAGCCCGGCGTTGGTGATCACCGGTCGGTCGAAGCGGCCGAGCAGGCTCGTCAGTGTCCATGCCACCGTGGGCAGCAGCAAGCTGGAGGCCAGCAGGGTGAAGAAGAGATGATACGCCACCAGCGGTCGCAGGTGCTCTCGCAGGCTGCGCAGCACATCCACGCCGAGTGACTTCATCCGCTCTCCTGCTCCCGCTCAATACTCATGCCTATAGCGTGGCATCGAGACTGCCGGCAGGGCAAGCCCGTGTGCCACGACGTGAGGCTCAGCTCTCCAGTGGCAGCCGCTCCTCGGCGACTACGATGCCGTTGTTGTCGGCGTACAGCCACTGTCCGGGGCGCAGGGTGACGCCGGCAAAGGTGACCGTAATGTCGCGGCTGCCCTCGCCGCGTTTCTCGCTCCTGCGCGGATGGGCGCCCAGCGCATGCACGCCCAGGTCCGTCTCGGCCAGCACGTCGACATCGCGCACGCAGCCGTACATCACGACACCGGACCAGCCGTTGTCCACGGCCAGTTCGGCCAGCATGTCGCCCAGCATGGCGCAGCGGTGCGAGCCGCCGGCATCGACTACCAGCACGGCACCTTCGCCGGGCTCGCTCACCGCCTGCTTGATCAGCGTGTTGTCTTCGAAGCATTTGACCGTACGAATCGGACCGCAGAATGCCTCGCGGCCACCGTAGCTGACGAAGATGGGGTCGAGTACCTGAACTTCCGGATGGGCATCGCAGATATCGGGCGTGATGATGGCGGTCATCGAGGGCTCCTTGCCTAAGTGATGTGTCACGGGATGATGCCATAACGCCTGTTGCCCGGCCTTCATCGATTCGTCGCAAGACGACCGACGCCGGGCGAACCCGGCGTCGAAGCCCAGAACCCTAGAAGCGCCACCCCACCGAAGCGGTGAAGGTGTCGATGGTGTAGTCGCTGTCGAGGTCGTAGCGCTCGTACTCGGCGCGGATAAGAATGGGGTTGAAGTTGAACTGGGCGCCAAGTCCGTAGACCGGGTCGAAGCCGTCGTTGTCCTGCAGGTTCAGCTCGGTATCGCCCAGGTTGCCTCGCACCTCGGTTTCCCAACTGGCCGCACCGATCTTGGCGAAGGGGGTGAACCAGTCGGTGATGGGGAGCTGGCCCACCACGCTGGCGCCATAGGCGGTGGATTCCAGGTCGGTGCTTGCGCCGTCGGTACCGCGCAAGCGCACGCGCCCCAGGTCGGCGTAGAAGGCCTCGACCGCCAGGTAGCGGTTGAATTGGTAGCCGGCGAAGACTTTCCACACGTTGTCATCGTCGTCGATGCTGAAGTTGCGGCCCCCGCTTTCGATGAAGTTGTCGACTTCGTCGCGATCGTTTTCCAGCGAGCTGAAACCGGTGCCCAGCCCCAGGTAGGCATACTGCTGGTGCGGCTCGTAGTGAGCCTGTGCCTGAGCCCCGTTGGCGACGATCAGCGTTGCAGTCGTTAATGTTATGCAGAGGAGTGTTCTATTCGACATGTTCTACTCCTTGAATGTCCCTTGTGGTTTCCATCCCTCATTCTTTCTATCCCTCGTCTTCATGTGCGAGCCGGCTTCCTGGCCGACAGATCTGCACACAGACCTATTAAAGTTAGACACGCCCATGGCATCGCTCAAGGCAGCGAGGGTAAAGAAACGTAGCGAGGCGCAGCCCAGAAAGACGGCAATAAAAAAGCGCCCTCGTGAGAGGGCGCTTCGTTCATCGGCTCCGGCATCAGCTTTCTGATGCCATCGATGTTGCGAGCATCGGAGTCGAACCTGATTCTATCAGAACCGGATGGTATCAGGCTTCCTGGGCGACCGGAATCACGTTGGAAGCGGCGTTCTGATACTCCTCGATCTCATGGAAGTTCATGTAACGATAGATCTCGCCGGCCATGGCGTCGAATTCACCCATGTAACGCTGGTACTCTTCGACGCTCGGCAGGCGACCTTCCACCGCGGCCACCGCCGCCAGTTCTGCCGATGCCAGGTAGACGTTGGCGCCGTCGCCCAGACGGTTGGGGAAGTTGCGGGTAGAGGTCGAGACCACGGTGCTCTTGGCGGCGACACGTGCCTGGTTGCCCATGCACAGCGAGCAGCCCGGCATTTCCATGCGCGCACCGGCACGGCCGTAGATGCCGTAGTAGCCCTCTTCGGTGAGCTGGTGCTGATCCATCTTGGTCGGCGGTGCCAGCCACAGGCGGGTCTTCAGGCTGCCGGCCGGCTGCTTCTCGAGCAGTTTGCCCGCGGCGCGGAAGTGGCCGATGTTGGTCATGCACGAGCCGATGAAGACCTCGTCGATCTTCTCGCCGGCCACTTCGGAGAGCAGACGGGCATCGTCCGGATCGTTCGGCGCGCAGAGTACCGGCTCCTTGAGCTCGGCCAGGTCGATCTCGATGACCTCGGCGTACTCGGCGTCCTTGTCGGCGCGCATCAGGCTCGGGTTGGCCAGCCACTCTTCCATGGCCAGGATGCGGCGCTCGATGGTGCGCTTGTCGCCATAGCCGTTGGCGATCATCCACTTGAGCAGGGTGATGTTGGACTTCAGGTACTCGGTGACGCTCGCTTCACCCAGGGTGATGGTACAGCCTGCGGCGCTGCGCTCGGCGGAGGCGTCGGAGAGCTCGAAGGCCTGCTCGACGGTAAGGTCCTCGAGGCCTTCGATCTCCAGCACGCGGCCGGAGAAGGCGTTCTTCTTGCCCGCCTTGGCCACGGTCAGCAGACCCTGCTTGATGGCGTAGTAGGGGATGGCGTGGACCAGGTCACGCAGAGTGACGCCCGGCTGCCGCTTGCCCTTGAAGCGCACCAGCACCGATTCCGGCATGTCCAGCGGCATCACGCCGGTGGCGGCGGCGAAGGCCACGAGGCCCGAGCCGGCCGGGAACGAGATGCCCAGCGGGAAACGGGTGTGGGAGTCGCCGCCGGTGCCCACGGTGTCGGGCAGCAGCATGCGGTTGAGCCAGCTGTGGATGATGCCGTCGCCCGGACGCAGCGAAACGCCGCCGCGGTTCATGATGAAGTCGGGCAGGGTGTGGTGGGTTTCCACGTCGACCGGCTTCGGATAGGCCGCGGTGTGGCAGAACGACTGCATGACCAGGTCGGCCTGGAAGCCGAGGCAGGCGAGATCCTTGAGCTCGTCGCGGGTCATCGGGCCGGTGGTATCCTGGGAGCCCACGGTGGTCATCTTCGGCTCGCAGTACATGCCCGGGCGCACGCCCTCCATGCCGCAGGCCTTGCCGACCATCTTCTGGGCCAGGGTGAAGCCCTTGCCGGTGTCCTTGGGCTGCTCGGGCAGGCGGAAGACGTCGGACTGGGGCAGGCCCAGCGACTCGCGCGCCTTGCCGGTCAGGCCGCGACCGATGATCAGCGGAATGCGGCCGCCGGCGCGCACCTCGTCGAGGATCACCTGGGTCTTGAGCTCGAAGGTCGAAACCACTTCGTCGGTGCCGTGCTTGCACACCTTGCCTTCATAGGGGTAGACGTCGATCACGTCGCCCATCTCGAGCTTGGAGACGTCCATCTCGACCGGCAGGGCACCGGCGTCTTCCATGGTGTTGAAGAAGATCGGGGCGATCTTGCCGCCGAAGCAGAAACCGCCGGCGCGCTTGTTGGGCACGTTGGGGATGTCGTCGCCGAAGAACCACAGCACCGAGTTGGTGGCGGACTTGCGCGAGGATCCGGTGCCGACCACGTCGCCCACATAGGCGACCGGGAAGCCCTTGGCCTTCACCTCTTCGATTTGCTTGAGCGGGCCGGTGGTGCCGGGCACTTCAGGCACGATGCCTTCACGCTCGTTCTTGAGCATGGCGTTGGCGTGCAGCGGGATGTCGGGGCGCGACCAGGCGTCCGGCGCGGGGGAGAGGTCGTCGGTGTTGGTTTCGCCCGGCACCTTGAACACGGTGAGGGTGATCTTCTCGGCCAGGGCCGGCTTGGACAGGAACCACTCGGCCTCGGCCCAGGACTGCATGACGTCCTTGGCCACTGCATTGCCGGCCTTGGCGCGCTCTTCCACATCGTGGAAGGCATCGAACATCAGCAGGGTGTGCTTGAGCTGTTCACCGGCTTCCTTGGCCAGCTCGGCGTCGTCCAGCAGCTCGACCAGGGTGGCGATGTTGTAGCCACCCTGCATGGTGCCCAGCAGCTTGACGGCGTGAACCTTGTCGACCAGCGGAGACTGCGCCTCGCCCTTGGTGATGGCGGTCAGGAAACCGGCCTTGACATAGGCAGCCTCGTCGACGCCCGGCGGAATGCGGTTGGTCAGCAGGTCGAGGACGAACTCCTCTTCGCCAGCAGGCGGGTTCTTCAGCAGCTCGACCAGCGCGGCAGCCTGTTCGGCATTCAGGGGCTTCGGCGGGACGCCCTCGGCGGCGCGTTCTTCGACATGTTGGCGATAGGCTTCAAGCACGTTGGGGCCCTCATCTGGTGTGTTGCCCAAGGCAGGCCGATACGTCGATGATCCTCGACGCAATGCCTGCCTTGGCGGGGAAACAACCGTAGTCACTGGGTGCCGCGATTCTACGGGAAACTGTCGACAATGTTAAGTTGGCCCGCTGAGCCGGGCGCTAGACTTTGGTCGCCGCGATGTTGTCGAACTACAACGTGCCACTCGCGGCGGGGCGCGTTACCATGGGGCCGATAAATGAAGGGAGAGCGGTGATGTGCGCGCGTATCGCCTCACCTTGTGTGGGGCTCTGCTCGACGACGCTGGGCGACCCGATATGTCGAGGCTGTCAGCGAACGGATAGCGAGATCGGCGAATGGATGGCCCTAACGGCCGAGCAGCGCAGCCTGCGCATGGCGCAACTGGATACTCTGCGCGAGCGAGTGGCCGGGCGCTTTCTGCAGGTCATCGACGAGGCCATGCTGGAGGCGCAGCTGCGCCGCTACCGCATTCGCTTTCGCCCGGAGCAGCCGTCCTTGTCGCGGGCGGTGGAACTGCTGCGGGTCGGGCGCGATCGTATTCGCGATCTGTCGCGCTATGGCCTGAAGCCTCTGGAGGGGGTCGCCGAACTCAGTGCGGCGGAGCTGTATGTCCGCCTGGGCGAGCATCTGCTCGAGGCCGCTGGCGAGCGTCAGGCCTCGAGCAAGTACCCGCCGCTTCCCCATGATTCGCACGACCAGGAATACCGAGCCTGAACCATGTCCGAGACTCTCGAAGCGCCCCATGACGTCGAGCTGCCGCCGAGCCTGCTCGCCTTTCTCGCCTGCCCCACGCCCGATGCGTGGGTCGAGTGGGCGCTGAAGAACCCCGATCTGCTGCTCATCGACCACGCCCAGTGCGAGAAGAAGGCCGCTTCCACGGCGATGAGCCTGCTTTACCGCTATGTCGACCAACCCCTGCTGCTGACCAAGATGTCGCAGCTCGCCCGCGAGGAGCTGTTGCACTTCGAGCAGGTGGTAAAGCTGATGGAGGCGCGCGGCATCGAATACCGCCATCTGAGTGCGTCACGCTATGCCGAAGCGCTACGTAGCCACGTTCGCCCTCAAGAACCGGAGCGACTTGTCGATATCCTTATCATCGGGGCATTCATCGAGGCGCGAAGCTGCGAACGTTTCGCCAGGCTGATACCCCACCTCGACACCGAACTGGCCCGATTCTATCGCTCGCTGGTCAAGTCAGAGGGCCGGCATTTCGAGGATTATCTGATGCTGGCCCGGCATCTTGCGAAAGATCCCATTGACAAGCGGGTGGATTTCTTTGCCGAATGCGAAGCACAACTAATAGTCACGCCGGACACGGCGTTTCGTTTCCATAGTGGCGTGCCGGCCTGACGCCGCCACTTCGCCATGCAGGGTTCCGTCATGCAGGACGCTTCAGATATCGTGCAGAACAGTGAGTGTGATCACCTGGCGTTGTTCGGCCAGTTCTCGCTGGCACTGGGTGATGACGTACTGACCCAGTTCAGCTACGACAAGGTCAAGGCGCTGCTGGTCTATCTTCTGCTCCATCATCAGCCGGTCAACCGGGCCAGCCTGGCCGAGCTGCTGTGGCCCGACCAGGGGCTCTCTTCCGGTCGTACCAACCTGCGTCACGCGCTCCACTGCTTGAGGCAATCCCTGGGCGAGGAAGCGGAGCGCGTGCTGGTCGTGTCACGCCAGACCATCGCCTTCCGGCGGCCGGACAGCTGGCGCTTCGACCTGCGCGAGCTGCAACAACTGCTGGAAGGCGAACAGGACGTGGAGACGCTCCAATGCCTGCTGCGGCGCTACCGGGGCGATCTGGTGGAGGAGCTGCAACTGCCGGCCTGTACCGAGTTCCAGCGCTGGCTGGTCCAGCTGCGCAACGAGTGGCGCCAGCGCGTGATCCGTTTCGCCGAAGGCGTGCTCGAGCGCCACGATGAAGTGCCCGACCCTCTGTTGCAGACCCTCGTCAGCCGTTTCTCCGGCTATGGGCCCTTCCATGAGCGGCTGGTGCGCCAGCTTGCCGAGCAGGGCCAACTGGCCGCCGCCCACGAACAGTACAACGCCTACCTGCAACTGTTGGCGCTCTCCGGCCAGCAGCCTGAGCCCAACTTTCTTCAATTGGCACGCTACTGGTCGGACGGAACTCCCGATCTGAAGAGCCTGTCGCCCCAGGGGGCCTTCTCGCGCACCCTGGCCCACGGAAGTTCTCCGCTGCGTGAAGACGAGATCGAACAGCGCCAGCTGTCGGTGATGGCCATTCGGCTGCGGGTCAAAGGCGAGTTTTCCGCCCGTGACGAGACCCGCGCCTGCCTGGCGCTGCAGATCGAGCTCATGCGTTGGCTGGAGCAGCAGTGTCATCACCTGGGCGGTTTTTGGCTGCCCGGGGCTACAGGTGGGCTGGGTCTGGCCTGTTTCGGCACCCATGGCCCGGCCCATCAGCTTGCCGAGCTGGTGGCGCTCTACGAACACTGCCGCCGCGTGCTGCCCGACGAGGTGAGCCGGCACTGGAGCGGTGAGGACGAGCCGCCGCGCATCGAGCTTGCCGCCGGCCTGAACAGCGGTCGTGTGGTCTATCTGCCCGAGCGCCAGCTGGTCGATCCTCTGGGGCAGGTGACCCAGGGCTCGCTGGAACTGATGAGCGCTGCCGAGGGTAGCGAACTGGTGATCTCTCAGGAGGCGAGTCAGCACATGCCGCCTGCGCTGGACCTGCAGCCGCGGCTGTCGTCGCGGCTGGTGGCGAGCGACGGTCGGGTGCGCCTGCGGGCGCTGGTGCTGGGCCATAACGAGGGCGGACGTGATGCCATGCCACCAAGTCTGGTGGGGCGCGAGTCGTCGCTGCGGGTGCTGCGCGATGCCCTGGCCCGGGCCGGCATCGGCCTGCGCCAGAGCGTGCTGGTCCGCGGCGCCTCCGGCATGGGCAAGTCGGCCCTGATGGTCGGCTTCCGCCAGCTCGAACTCAGCCGCGATGCTGCCATCTGCTGGCAGCCCACCACGCGGCTTTCCGTGCTGGAGCCCTACGGCGTGGCGCGTACGCTGCTGCGCTGGCATCTGGAAGGCAAGCTCGACCAGCCGTCACTCGAGGCGCTGGTCGCTCAGGTCGATCTGTCGCTGAGTGCGGAACAGTTGGGTCTGCTCGAAGAGGCGCTGGGCGTACGCGAGTCGCCTGAGGTGGCGCAACTGGCCAAGAGCGGTGAGGCGGCCGATCTGGTAGTGGCCTTGCTCTGCCGCGTCATCGAGCGTCAGGCCATCGAGCGCACCCAGGTGCTGATGGTCGACGACCTGCAGTGGCTCGATGAGCCCTCCTTCCGAGTGCTGGCAGGGTTGCAGGCACGCTTGCCGATCAACTGCGCCTTCCTACTGGTGGCCAGCCATCATGGCCGCGAGGCGCTGCCGACCCGCCTGCACTGGGACCAGCAGATCACCCTGGGACATCTCGATGCCATGCAGTCGTCGCGGCTGCTGTCGCAGCTGGCCAGACGTTACCGGCTGCATCTCAGCCCACGGCTGCGCGGGCAGATCATCGAGCGCTGCGACGGCGTGCCGCTCTACATGCAGGAAATCTGCCGGCGCCTGGAAATGGATCGTCGCGAGGGGCGGATGGTGCATCTCGATGAGCTCCCCCGAGGTCTGCTGGGGCTGCTCGCCGGGCGCATCGACCAGCTCGACGGCGACCGCGAAGTGGCTCATGTGGCTGCGGTGCTGGGGCGTCGCTTCCGGCTCGATTTCCTCGCTGAATGCAGCGGCTGGGACATGACCCAGCTCAATCGTGCGCTGGAGCAGATGCGCCGGCTGGAGATCATCGAACCGGCGGGCGGCGAGGGCGGCGGCCGCGAATACCAGTTTAGCCATCAGTTGCTGCAGGAGGCCGCCTACCTCTCCTGCCCCCGTGACGTGCGGGTGCGCATCCACCGCCAGGTGGTCAGCCTCATCGAGGAGCGTTTCCCGATGTGGATCGGCCGTCACCCAGGCGATTTTGCCACCCACCTGCGACGCAGCGGCCACTACGCGCGCGGTGCTCGCTACTTCGAACTGGCGGCGCGGGAAGCGCTCAAGGTCAGCGCCAACCGCACCGCGCTGAAGATGGCCGATTTCGGTCTGGCCAGTCTGCGTCACGTGGAGAACCAGGCCGAGCGCGAGATTAGCCTGTTGACCGTGCGCGGTCAGGCCGCCTTTGCCCTCGAAGGGCATGGCTCGCCGACCGCCCACGAGAGCTTCGTCCGTGCCCGTGAGCTGCTGGTGCAGCACGAGGGCTGTCACGCTGAGGACGCGGAGGATCTGGAGCAGGCCTTCCTGGTCAAGTGGGGGCTGTGGGTGGGATGCAGCCAGCGTCATGCCCATGCCGACGCCTTCTCGCTCGCCGCCAGCCTGGCAACGATCGCCGGTAAGCTCGAAGACCCTCGCTATCAGCGTCTGGCCGATTATGCCCGGGCCAACTGCGAGTACTGGGCCGGACGTATCCGTCAGGCCTTCGAACATCTCGACGAAATCGCACCACTCGAGCAGCCGATGATGATCGAGTGGCTGCCGTTCTCCGAACACCCCCAGGTGGCTGCCGCCTGTTTCCAGGGTTGGGCCATCTGCCTGCGCGGCGACTACCGGCGGGCCGAGCAGCAGGTCGAGTCGGCGATTCGCCTGGCCGAGCGCATCGGGCATCCCGGCTCACTGGCCATGGCGCTGCTGTTCGCCGCCGCCCTCTACCGGCAGCTTGGTCACGTGCATCTGGCGGCTCGCCGTGCCGAGCAGGCCGTCGCACTGACCGAGACGCCCGATCTGCACCTGTGGCAGGTGTCGGCCCAGGGAATCCTCGGCTGGCGCCGAGCGCTGTCGGGCGATCGCGACGGTCTGACCATGATGGAGTTGGCGCAGGAGGAGCTGGGCGAAATCACCGGGCGCGACCGCTATCATCGCCCCAATCTGTGGTACAGCGATGCCTGCCTGGCTCTCGACGAGCTCAGCCGCGCCGAGGATTACCTCGATCAGTGCCTGATGATTGCCCGCGAGCGCAGCACGTTGTTCGTATCCGAACTGGCGGTTCAGCTGGCTCATGTACGCGACCGGCTGGGTCGGCCCAAGGAAGAGGTGAGGCTGCTGGTCGAACAGGCGCTGGAGTGCGCCCGCCAGCATGAGAATCGCCATCAGGAGCTGTGTGCGCTGGAGGCATGGCTGTCGTTCATCGACTGCCGTGACGAGGCTGTGCGCGAGCAGTTCCGCATCCTGCTGGATAGCGTGAGCCACAGCGATGCGCCGGTACTGATTCGCTGGCGTACCTTGCTCGACCGCCCACTGCCTCAAGTGAGTGGAGTCAAGGACCGGGTGGTCGCAGGTAACGGTTAGGCGGTGGTGCCGCACTCGAGCAGGGCGATGCGCTGCAGCGCCTGAGTGCGGCTCTCACCGCAGAGCTCGCGGTCGAAGGCGAAGCTCTCGCACACCTTGGGGCGGCGAGGGTCGCCGAACAGGCGACACAGGTTGCCCTCGTCGAGCTGGATGCAGCGTACCTGGGCCGGCTTGCCGTGGGGCATGCCGGGTATCGGCGAGCTGATCGAAGGCGCGATGCAGCATGCGCCGCAACCAGGGCGGCAACCCGCCTCCCGAATTGCCGTTGAGGCTTCGCTCCTTGGGCTCACGGCTTGGCCTCGGCTATCGCACCCTTGTCGATTCCCTCGAAAGCCTGCACCCGAGTGGTGGTTCCCGTTTCGGCGGCGATCTGCCGAGCCAGCCAGACGGCGATGTGCTCGATGGTGGTCGGGGTGTCGAGCACGAGGCAGCGCTCCAGCGGCAGGCGCAACTGGAAGCGGCCTTGTTCGGCGCGGTAGCGGCTGGTCAGGCTGCGGCGGAGTTCCGGCTCGGGTCGATTGACGATGTCGGCCTTGTCCACCAGGTAGCGGTCGTTCAGATGCTCTGCCCAGTGGGCCTCCAGCGCCGGACAGCGCTGGCCGCGCTGCCAGATGTGCAAGCGTGAGCGATGGCCGTGGGCGATGCGCTGGCAGTTGCCGCCATGGTGCCTGAGGCCATGACTGTAGGTATAGGCGGCGCCTTCGATCACCTCCGGGCGCAGGCGCAGGCGGATGGCGCTGACACGCGGCGGCGGACGCTTCATCAGCTCACGGGCAAGGTGATCGGCAAGCCGTTCGGGCTCGATCTGCTGCCATGGCAGCAGGGTGAAGGCCTGGCGCGGTGCACGAACCTCCATGGCATAGGGCAGCGAGGCGCGTACGCAGATACCTTCGCTGCACTCGCTGATCTCGACGCCAGGGGCGCGGATCGGCACCAGCAGCGTATGGTCGGCACTGGCATCCAGGCGCGACTTGATCCACGGCTTGACGTGGCCGAAGTCGAACAGCATGCCGTCTTCGCCGAGTTCACCGTCGAGCTCTGCGTCGACGAACCAGCTGACGCCGATCAGACCCCGCTGCGGGCACCACAGCGAGGAGTCGAGTTGAGTCAGGCGGTTGACGAACAGCGTCATCAGTCGATCCCCGTGATCTTGTGTGTCTGTAGCGATAGTCGCCACAGAGGGTGGGCCAGGCAGTAGGCCACGGTGGCGCTCATATGCTCGTCGTTGGCGGACAACGCCGTGGTGTCCATGGGCTGCAGGAAGTGGTATAGGAAAGCGAGTTCGGCGAAGCGTTCAGGCGGCGCCGCCTGCTGGGGGTAGACCAGCTTGAGTTCATCACCCGACGTGAGCGCCAGGGGCGTGGCACCCTTGGGGCTCACGCATAGCCAGTCGATGCCCGCCGGAGCGGGCAGGGTGCCGTTGGTCTCGACCGCGACCTCGAAGCCGCGGGCATGCATGGCGGCGATCAAGGCCGCATCGAGCTGCAGCAGCGGCTCGCCGCCGGTAAAGACCACATAGGGGGTCGCCACACCGCCTGCCTCGGGCCACAGTGCCGTCAGGTGGTTGGCCAGAGCTTCGGCGCTGGCGAAGCGTCCGCCGTTCTGGCCATCGGTGCCGACGAAGTCGGTATCGCAGAAACTGCACGCCGCGCTCGACCGGTCCTGCTCGCGCCCCGACCACAGATTGCAGCCGCTGAAGCGGCAGAACACGCTGGCGCGTCCGGCCCGTGCACCTTCTCCCTGCAGCGAGTAGAACGCCTCCTTGACGTGATACATTAGACGCCTCCCTTGGCAAGGTCGAGTCGTGGCGCATCGACAGCATACTCGAGCGGGTCCGTCTGGCCATTGGCCGCAAAGGCCGCCAGGCGTTCGCGGCAGCTGCCGCAGCGCCCGCAGGCCAGGGCTTCGCCACGGTAGCAGGTCCAGGTCTTGGCGTAATCGAGGCCCATGGCCAGGCCCTCGGCCAGGATCTCCGCCTTGCTCGCACGCAGGTAGGGCGCATGAATCTCGACCGGCGAGAAATTGGCGATACCGGCCACCGCGTTCATGGCCTCGACGAACTCGGGCCGGCAGTCGGGATAGAGCACGTGATCGCCACCGTGGGCGCCGTAGTCGACACGCTCGGCGCCGACATTGACCGCCTTGGCGATGGCCAGCGAGAGCAGGATCATGTTGCGGTTGGGTACCACCGTCGCGGAGAGGTTCTCCTCGCCGTAGTCGCCCTCGGGCATCTCGCGGTTGGCATCGGTCAACGCCGAGTTGTCGATCAGGCCGTGAATGGCGCGAATGTCGACCACCTGATGCGGCACGCCAAGCTCTTCACAGACGCGCGCTGCAATCTCGAGTTCGCGGGCGTGGCGCTGGCCATAGTCGAAGGAGAGGGCCGTGACGTTCAGGCCTTCACGCAGGGCACGGTGGAGTACGGTATAGGAGTCCATGCCGCCGGAGTAGATCACGACGGTGGAGCGTGGGGTCGCTTGGGTCATGGTAAGGCTCTGTATCGGAGAATTTTTCGCTCCCCGCCTGCGGCAGGGCACCGGGATCCGGTCCGGCGCGGCCCAGTCTACCGGTTGGAGCGAACGCTGGCCAGAGCCCCACCCACTTGCTAGACTTCCTGCCCCTCTATCTCAGCCCTGCGTTTCGCCGACAGCAAAGCGTTTTGTCGACAGCGGAAATGGCGCAGTGCTGCATCGTCCTGAAAACGGTGACTCCAATGAAAGCTCCCGAACTGCTCTCCCCGGCGGGGACGTTCAAGAACATGCGCTACGCCTTCGCCTATGGCGCCGATGCCGTCTATGCCGGCCAGCCGCGCTATTCGCTGCGCGTGCGTAACAACGATTTCAAGGTCGAGAACCTGCACAAGGGCATCGCCTACGCCCACGATCGGGGCAAGCAGTTCTACGTGGCCTCCAACATCGCGCCGCACAACAGCAAGCTCAAGACCTATCTGCGCGACATGGAGCCGGTGATCGAAGCCGGCCCCGATGCTCTGATCATGTCCGACCCGGGCCTGATCATGATGATCCGCGAGCGCTGGCCGGAGCAGGTGATCCACCTTTCGGTGCAGTCCAACGTGGTCAACTGGGCGGCGGCCAAGTTCTGGTACAAGCAGGGCATCAGCCGTATCATCCTGTCGCGCGAACTCTCGCTGGAAGAGATCGCCGAGATCCGCGCCGAGTGCCCGGAGCTGGAGATCGAGACCTTCGTCCACGGTGCGCTGTGCATCGCCTACTCGGGGCGCTGCCTGCTCTCCGGCTATTTCAATCACCGCGACCCCAACCAGGGCACCTGCACCAACGCCTGCCGCTGGAAGTACAACACCGTGGCGGCGGCCCAGGACGAGACCGGCGATCTGGTACCGGCCAACTCCGCCGCGGCCCATGCCGCAAGCGGCGTGTGGACGCCCGGCCAGAACGGATTGATCGCTTCGGGCAGCGGTAGCACGAACTACAGCACGGCGACGGCCGGCGGTGTGGAAGGCCAGGACGAGCTTTCCGCTCTGATCGAGGACGCCACTCGCCCCGGTGAGCTGATGCCGATCTTCGAAGACGAGCACGGCACCTACATCATGAACTCCAAAGACCTGCGCGCCGTCCAGCACGTGCCTAGGCTCACCGAGATGGGTGTCACCTCGCTCAAGATCGAAGGCCGCACCAAGTCGCACTACTACGTGGCACGCACCGCTCAGGTCTATCGTCGTGCCATCGACGACGCCGTGGCCGGCCGACCCTTCGACATGCGCCTGATGGACGAACTCGACAATCTGGCCAACCGCGGTTACACCGAAGGCTTCTATCGTCGCCATGTCCACGACGAGTACCAGAACTACGAGCGCGGCAATTCGGTCGGGGTGCATCAGCAGTTCGTCGGCGAGGTGACCGGCTACGATCCGGATCGCGGCATGCTGGAGGTCGAGGTCAAGAACCGCTTCGAGGTGGGCGACGGCATGGAGCTGATGCTGCCAGGGGGCAACCGTCGCTTCGCTCTCGAGCACATCGAGAACAAGCATGGAGAATCGGTCCAGGCGGCACCGGGCTCGGGCCATGTGGTGCGCATCCCGGTGCCGGGCGAGGCCATCGCGCCGGAGCGCATCGAATTCGCGCTGCTGATGCGTGACCTGAAAGGGTAGGCGCTGCGGGATTTCATCCCGTAGACGGAAGAGGGCGGCCCGATGGCCGCCCTTTTCGTAGGCGTGTCGTATCGTGTATCGCACGAATCGAGACGTGCCAGGCGAGTGCCGGCCACTCAGGCGTTGGGCTCTGACTCCTCATAGTGCCCCACGCCGTCACGGCCGTCGTGCTTGACTCCGTACATGGCCTGGTCGGCGGCATCGACGAGGGCGGCGGCGCTTTCGAACTCCCCGTCTTCCATATCGACGATGCCGATCGAGGCGGTGACGTGCAGCGGCTCGCCTTCGGCCTGGGTCAGCGGCTGGCTGGCCAGGTATTCGCGAATGCGCTCGGCCAGTATCCCGGCCTGCTCACGGCGTGTATTGGGCATGATCACCAGGAACTCCTCACCGCCGTAACGCCCCGCGATATCGCTTTCGCGCACCATGTTGCTCAGCGCCGCGGCGAAATGGATCAGCACTTCGTCGCCGAAGCGATGCCCGAAGCGATCGTTGATGCGTTTGAAGTGGTCCAGATCGATGAACATCACCGAGAGCGTCTGATGAGCATGCTTGGCCAGCTCGAAATGTTGCGCGAGGCGCTTCTCCAGCCACGGGCGATTGGCCAGCTGGGTGAGGTGATCGGTACGGTGCTGCTCGTCCAGCACGACGTGGCTGGCATGCAGCGCCTCCAGCTCCCGCTGCTGCTCGGCCAGGCGAAGGGTCATGCGCAGGTTCTGCTCGAACAGCAGCTCCTTGGCTTCGGCGAGCAGGTGCGTGCTGTCGATGGCGGGGGGGCAGGTGATCTCGAACAATCGAGCCAGAGAAGGCAGGCGGTGCTGAAGCTCCTGCATTACCGTCATCAGCATGACGATGTCCAGCGAGGCCAGTGAAGCGAGCTGGCGCAGCAGGGCGCTGAAGGCAGAGGCGGAATCGGCAGCGAGCCAACAGTCGGCAATACGGCAGGAGAGCCGCAGGCAGAGCTTGCGTGCATCGCCGTCGACCAGCGGGCCGTGGCTGTCGATGATGCCTTTGGCAATCGTTCCCGGCACTCCCCAACTGGCGGCGAGCCAGGCGCCGACCAGGGCGTGGTCGCAGCCGTAACACTCGAGCTCTACCTCGCTCAGGCGCTGGTGTTGGCGTATGTCAGGAATGCTGGCGATGTAGAGGTCGCCATCGACGGCGGCAAAGGTGAGGATGCCGATGTCCTGAAGCAGTGCCGTGGTGAACAGTTGAGGTGCCTCGTGGGGGCACAGGTGTTCGGCCAGCTCCTGGGCGGCAGTGGCCGCAATGATGGCACGCTGACAAAGGTATTCGTGATCCAGCCCGCTGTCGCTTCTGTGCTTGGGCAGGCCGAAACTCAGGGCAACCGACAGGGTGGCGTCCAGACCGATGCGCGAAACGGCATCGAGACAGTTGGATACCGGGTTGCCGCCTCGCGCGTAGAAGGCACTGTTGGCCATGGACAACAGCCGCAGGGTAAGTGCCGGGTCCTGTTCGATGATCCGGGCGTAATCGGCGAGTCGAGGCTCCGGGGAGCGTGCAATGGTAATGACGCGGGCCGCTGCGGCCGGCAGGCTGGGCAGTATGCGGCAGTCGGCCAGGCGTGAAAGCAGGGCTTCCGGTATAGGGGGGATATCAAGATCGACGGGTTTGGTAATGCCAGAGGCTTCCGCAGTCGATATCCTATCGATCGGCATACTGTTCCCCGCCTGAGAGTGTTCTGATTGTTATCGCGCCAAGATTAGCAGAATGCCCTTGGGACGAGCGTTTGAGTCGTTAATCCTTCCTCAACGATGCGTCGAGGTGATCGACCACTTCGGCCCAGTCGGCATCCTCTTCGAGTGCTGCATGAAGAAAGGCTGCCTGGGCCTGATTCCAGAAGGGCGCTTCATAAAGCGCCAGCGTTGGTGGCAGCGGCGAATGTCGCTCGATGAAAGCCTGGATCGAGGCCTCGTCGGAGGGTAGGCCGAGCTGCTCGAATAGCTCGGTGAAGGGATGTACGGGATGTTCCATGATGACTCCTCGGACGCTTTCGCTTCGTTACACTCAACTTAGCCCGGTGGCGGTGGAACGCCAGCCTAGGGCGGCGCGACGCTCACCGCCCCCCGAGACTCAGCGCTCACCCACCAGAGGGGTGAGAAACAACCGGCGACGCTCGGCGGTATCCAGCGGCAGTGCCAACAGGTGCACGAGTTTGGCGATGGCGGCCTCGGGCGTCATGTCGTCGCCCGAGAGCACCCCGGCCTCGATGAGGCCCTGGCCGGCGGCATAACGACCGGGTGCGATGCTGCCCCAGCGGCACTGGCTGATCGCGGCGAGCAGCTTGCCCTCACCGCTGGCCTTGGCCAGCACGCCAATCAACTCGGGGTCTGGTGGGATGTTGCCACCACCCCACACTTCGAGCAGAGCGCCCTGGACCCTGTCGTCGCCCAGCCAGGCTTCCAACTGCCATGCCTGAATGCCTGGCCACAGGGCGATACGTGCCACTCCCCCCTCGGCCAGCGGTGAATAGTCCGGCAATTCGAAGCGCGGCGCACCGCGCTGCTGGGTTTCCAGGCAGCGCGCGGGATAGAGCACGACATCTTCGCCGACTTGCTCACCCAGCAGCGGATAGTTGGGGCTGGCGAAGGCGTCGTCGTTCTCACTGTGGGTCTTGCTCGAACGTACGCCACGCAGCAGGTGTCCAGCGAAGGCCACGGCGACTTCCTGCAGCTCTGGCCGGGCGGCAAAGCGCAGCGCCAGTTCGATGTTGGCCAGTGCGTCGCTACCCTCGGCTTCGAGTGGATGCATGGCACCGGTGACCACCACCGGCCGGTCCAGGCCCTGCAACTGGAAGGCAAGGCTCGAGGCGGTCCAGGTGAGGGTGTCGGTGCCATGCAGTACGACGATGCCGGCATGGTGGCCTATGCGATCGGCAATGGTTGCCGCCAGTCGCTGCCAGTCGAGGGGTGTGGCGGCACTGGAATCGATGGGAGCGGCCACCGAATGGATCACGAATTCGGGCAGTTGACTCCGGCGGCTCGGTGGCAGGCCGTCGAGAGCGTGTCGCAGTCGGGTTTCGATGTCGCCAGCCGGTACCAGACCCTCGGCGCTGGGCATCATTCCCAGAGTACCACCGGTGTAGAGCACCAGTACGGGGCGGTCGGCAAAAGGGGGGGCGATCATGGCAGCTCCTGGAGATGGCGTTCGTCACGGGCATGGCAAGGCGCCCTGATAACGATCATACCCAGTGTTGCGTTCGATCTCACTCATCTGGTGCAACGCGGATGCCTTCGCTCACCCGCTCGCCGGGGTGCGTGATCACGACCTCGCCTTCCGTCAGACCGGCAACGATCTGTGAAACCAGGCCCTGACGGCGACCCGTCTCCACGCTGCGCAGCGAGGCGCGCCCCTCTTCGATGACGAAGACCGCCCACTCGCCCCGGTGGCGAAACAGTGCACTGGTGGGAATCTGCATCACCTCCTCGGCTTCCCAGATCACGAACTCGACGTCGACCCGGTAGCCACTGCCGATGCCCAGTTCGCCGCGGTCGAGTTCGCCGGCGAAGTCCACGATCACCGGTACACGTTGCTCGTCCACGCCCAATGCCGAGGTGCGCGTGAACCCGGCGGGCGCAATGCGCCTGACGCTGCCGGCCAGCGGCTCACCGCCCCAGCCGGTGATCACGACGTCGAGCCCCGGGTGTAGCCTCACGGCATCCATCGAGAGCAGGTCGACCTGAATCTCCAGGTCGGCGAGGCGGCCGAGTTCGAGGATCGGTTCGCCGGCGCTCACACTGCCCTCGCAGCAGCGATAGCGAGTCAGCACCAGGCCGGAAACCGGAGCGTGCACCTGCAGCACCGGCTGATCCGCCTCGCTGCGCTGGCCGATGGCCACGGCCAGCAGGGCCCGGGCGCTCTCCACCTCGACGCCGGAAGCCGCGGAATTTTCCAGCGCACGCAGCCGGTCGCGCTGATTCTGGCGCTGCTCCAGTTCGGCGGTGGAGATCAGGTTGCGCTGGTGCAGCTGCCGGTAGCGCTGATACTCGGCCTCGGCAAAACGGCGGTCGGCGCGGGCCGTTTCCAGGTTGGCTTGAGCAGCCTGGAGACGGGCCTGAGCGGCTTGCAGATTGTCCTCGGCCTGCTGCCGTGTGCGCACGTCCAGTGCCGGTGCGGGGCTGGGTTCGAGCTGGAACAGCACGGCGCCTTCCTCGACGCTGTCGCCCACCTCCAGGTCGACGCGCTGCAGATAGCCGGCGATGGGAACCGAGACGTTCCAGGTCTCACGCAGCTGGGTGCGTCCCTCTTCGACCACCGAGTCGACGAAAGGACCAACTCTGACGTGAGCCGTGTTGACCGGTACGGGCGAGGGGAGCAGTGCCCATGCCAGCATGCCGAGCAAGCCGGTCCCCAGCAGGATCCAGAGCAGGTAGCGGATCCAGGTGCGGCGTCTATTCATTCCATCCCCCATGAATGCATTGTGCGACCGTTACTCGACGGCCTTGAGCACGCGAATCTTGTCCAGGCGACCCAGCCGACGGAAGACGAGCGCAGCGACCAGCAGGGAAGCGACCAGGACACCCGCCGCGGCGAAGCCGAAGGTGTGCGGTGTGAAGACCAGCGGTATGCGGAACAGATCGTGACTGAAGGCCCGATGCAGCAGGTGACTGAAAAAGACACCGATGGCCCAGCCCAGAGGAATCGCTGCCAGGGTGAGCAGGGCGATCTCGCCGAGCAGTATCCTCGCCACCTCCGCACGCGTATAGCCTAGTACCTGCAGGGTGGCGAGCTCCCGCGCGCGTTCGGCGAAGGCGATGCGGGCATTGTTGTAGACCACGCCGAAGGCGATGGAGGAGGCGATACCGACGAAGATCACCGCCACCATCAGCAGAGTCTCGTCCATGTACTCGCGAACGCCTTGCTCGGCTTCGGTCAGCAGGCCGATGGAGGCCACTCTCGGCAGCTCCCACAGGGCGGCATGCAGGTCGGCCGTATGCTCGGCATCCACCAGCAGCCACGCACCGCTGATGGCGGGGCCTTCATGCATCAGGGCATTGAGCGCGCTCAGCTCCAGGTAGGCGCCGACGCCCAGCGGTTCATCCACCAGCGCCGTCAACGGCAGCGACAAGCGCTGCCGACGCCCCTCCATGACCGCTACCTCCAGGGTGTCGCCGACCTGCGCGTCGAGCAGCTCCGCAAGATGGCGCGTCAGCATCACGCCGGTTTCCGGCAAACGCTGCGGGCGGCCTTGTCCATCGAGTACCTGGCGCATGCCCGGCTCCCGCGCCATGCCCAGCAGGCTGGTGCGATACTGACGATGAGCGTGGATCAAGGTCACCGGCACCCGCCGCCAGGTCTCCACCGCCAGCACGCCGGGCAGGTGGCGCAGCTCGCCGGCGGCGCGGGCCGGTGTCGGCTCGTTGAAGGTGAGCTCCATGTCCATCTGCAGCACCTGGCGGTATTGCTGGTCGATCATCGTGTCGACCGCAGCCAGCTGATAGGCACCGATCACCAGCAGCCCCGCCGAGAGAGCGATCCCTACCACCGAGAAGGCGGCCTTGAGCGGATGGCGGGCGAGATTGCGCAGCACGATGCGTCCTTCGTTGCCCAGCAGTGGCGCCGGAATCAGGCGTTCCAGCCAGCTGCGGCGAAAACGGTGCGGTGCCGGCGGACGCATCGCTTCGGCCGGTGGGCGACCGACGGCTCGCCATACGGCGTGCCAGGTTCCGGCCAGGGCGGCGAGCAGGGTCACCAGCAGCGACAGCGCCAGTGCCCAGAGCGGCACGCCGAAATGCATCTCGGGAAAGCGGAAGTACTCGCGATAGATGCCCGCCAGACCGCTGGCCGCCCAGCTTCCCAGGGCAACCCCCACGACCCAGCCGAGCAGGACGATGGCCGCTGCCAACAGGCCGTAGTGGCGGGCCAGCTCGCTGTCGCGATAGCCGAAGGCCTTGAGTACGGCCAGCTGCTCGCGCTGGGTCTGGATGATGCGCCCCATCACCACGTTGAGCAGAAAGGCCGATACCGTCAGGAAGATCGCCGGCAGCACCGTGGCGGTAATGCGCTGTTGGTTCAGCTCCTCCTCGATGAAGCGATGTGACTGCTGGTCATGGCGGGTCTGGGCGCCGATGGCACCGTAGCGGGCCAGCACCAGATCCAGGGCATCGACCACCTCGGCTTCGCTGGCGCCGGCTTGCAGCGTCAGGGTCAGGCTGTTGAAGGCGCCCTCCATGCCGTAGGCCTGGGCCAGGGCGCGCTGGTTCATCCATAGTACGGCATAGCGATGATAGTCCGGCATCAGGTCCGTGGGGGCTACCTGGTAGAGAAACTCAGGGCTCAGGCCGATGCCGGATATCGTCAGTTGGGTGTGGCGTCCGTTGACGATCGCTTCCAGTCGATCCCCCGGCGCTAGACCATGTGCCTCGGCGAAGGCGTCCGAGACCACCACCTGATCGTCGCGGCCGGCTTCCGGCAGGCTACCCGCCTTCAGATACAGATGATTGAGCAGTGGCTGGCGTCCGTCGGGCAATGACAGCAACTGACCGCGCACGGGATCGCCATAGCCTGGCACCGCCAGGCGCACCGCGGCGCGTACCCGGGGTTCGATCAGGTTGACCCCTTCGAGCTGTTGCAGCTGTGCCTGCAGGCCGAGCGGGGCGCGTTTCAGCTCGACGAAGAGTTCGGCAAAGTGATGACTGGCGTAGAAGCGGTCGCGGGCGCCCGTCAGCGACTCCAGAGTGGTCACGGCCAGAATGAGGGTCATGACGCCGCTGGCGATGACCAGCGCGATGGCCAGCGCCTGGCCCTTGAGGCGCCACAGGTCGCGATAGAGTTTGCGGTCGAGTGTCTTCATGGCACAGGCCGCGGCTACCAGCGCAGCTCTTGCGGCCGGCGCCGCTGCGCATTGGCCTGCCAGTCATCGACCCTGCCGTCGCGCAGGCGAATGATGCGATCGGCCATGTCTCCAATGACCTCGTTATGGGTGATGATCGCCACCGTGGTGCCGGTTTCCCGATTGATGCGTTCGAGTACCTCGAGCACGCGGATGCCGGTCTGGAAATCGAGAGCGCCGGTGGGTTCGTCACACAGCAGCACTTCGGGCTGTTTGGCCACGGCGCGGGCGATGGCCACTCGCTGCTGTTCGCCACCCGAGAGCTGGGAAGGGAAGTGGTCGAGCCGGTGCTCCAGCCCCACCAGCGCCAGAGCCTCTTCCGGGGGCAGAGGAGTGCGGCTGATCTCGGTGACGACGGCGACATTCTCCCGCGCCGTGAGGCTCGAGATCAGGTTGTAGAACTGAAACACGAAGCCCACGTGGTGGCGGCGAAAATTCGTCAGCTCGCGTTGGCTGGCCGTGGCCAGGTTCAGGCTCGGGGGTTCATGTGAGCCCTCGCTGCGGCGGGGGTGATAAGAGAGCGTGCCTTCGCTGGGGCTGTCGAGTCCGCCAAGGATGTTGAGCAGCGTCGACTTGCCCGAGCCGGAAGCGCCGAGCATGACCACCAGTTCGCCGGCATGCAGTTCGAGGTCGATGCCGCGCAGCGCCTGGATGGTCATTTCGCCCATCTGATAGAAGCGCTTCAAGCCACGTGCGTGAAACACCACCTCGGCCGTCTCGTCCATTGTTTCCCTGCGTGAGAGAATGTATCGGTGAAGAAAGGCTAGCACGGCTTGGTAAGGTGGAGTGTTTGACCGGGATCAATGAATCAAAGGGGGAGAGGGCATGGCGCGGCCTGCATCGCACTGGCTGTTGCTGGTGGCGCTGGCAATCGTATGGGGCAGCTCGTTCGCGCTGACGAGAATCGCCGTGGCGGAGATGACGCCGGCGATGCTGGTGGCTGGGCGCAACGCCATCGCCGCCGCCGGGCTGCTGCTGCTGGTTTGGGGGCTGCGCCGCGCTTGGCCGCGCGGGCCGCGAGTCTGGGGCTTCATGCTGGCCATCGCCGTAGTCGGCAACATGATGCCGTTCCTGCTGATCAGCTGGGGGCAGCAGCGTATCGACAGCGGGCTGGCGGGCATTCTCATGGCCGTGATGCCCTTGCTGACCCTGGTGCTGGCGCATTTCCTGGTGAGCGGGGAGCGCATGGTGCCGCGGCGCCTGGTGGGCTTTCTGATCGGTTTCGCGGGGGTGCTGCTGCTGATCGGCCCCACCGCGCTGCGGGAGCTGGGCGGCCGCGGCGAGACGCTGCTGGCCCAGTTGGCCGTGCTGGGCGGGGCGGTGTGCTATGCGGTTAACGCAATCGTTTCTCGCCACAAGCCGGCCAGCGACCCCTGGTCGACCTCGGCGCTGGTGCTGGCCATGGCCTGGCTGCTGACGCTGCCGCTGGCCGTCATCACCTGGCCCATCGACACGCCCGCCATGCCGGTGCTGTCTCCCGCAGCGCTATGGGCCGTTGCCGTGCTGGGGCTGATCTGCACCGCGCTGGGCAGCGTCATCTACTTCACTCTGGTGGCCGCCGCCGGACCCACCTTCCTGTCGATGATCAACTACCTGATCCCGCTCTGGGCGGTGTTGATCGGGGCGCTGTTCCTGGGCGAGCGCCCTGAGTGGAACCATCTCATCGCCATGGGCTTGATCCTGGGTGGGGTGGCCTGGTCGCAACGCAGGGTATGAGCCCGCGAGTCAGCGAGTGACCAGACGCCCCTCGGCATCCACGTCGAGACGCCGATTGCGACCGGCCAGCAGGGCGAAGCCGGCGGCCACGGCGACGATGGAGAGCAGTACGCCGGTCATGGTCGACATGCCGACTTCGAGCTGCAGCAGGACCCCCACTGCCAGCGGCCCCATGGCGGCCAGGGTGTAGCCGCCGCCTTGCGCCAGGCCGGAGAGCTTGCCGGCCAGACGGGAGTTGGCCGTACGCAGTACGATCAGGCTGAGGGCAAGGCTGAAGCTGCCGCCCTGACCCAGCCCCAGCAGCACAACACCGGGCCAGCGCCAGTTCTCGCCGGCCTGGAGCAGCAGCCACAGCCCCGCCGCGATGCAGCCCAGTACCAGCAGCAGTGCCGGTCGCTGGTCGCGGCTCAGGCGTGCCAGCCAGGGTGCACCCAGCGCCGAAATCAGCTGCACCATCACCGAGGCGCCCATCATCCAGCCGGCCTCTGCCTCGCTGTACCCACGCGCCTGGAGCAGTGTGGGCAGCCAGCCGAAAACGATGTAGGCCAATGAGGACTGGCTTCCCATCAGGATCATCACCTGCCAGGCCAGCGGCTGTCCGAGCAGCTCGCGCATGCTGCCGCCGGTAGCGGTGGCAACCTGGGAGTGAGGAGCACGTGGCATCAGCGTCAGCCACGCGACCAGTGCCAGCAGCGCCAGCAGCCCCCAGCTCATCAGGCTAAAGCGCCAGCCGCCCAGCAGATCGGCCAGCGGAATGCTCAGGCCGGCGCCAAGGGCGCCACCCAGGCACAGCGCCATGGTGTAGACGCCGGTCATCAGGTCCGCGCCGCCGGGAAGCTCGCGCTTGACCAGGGCCGGTAACAGCGTGCCGGCGATACCGATGGCGGCCCCGGCCAACAGGGTGCCGAGAAACAGCAGCGGCAGGGTGGGTAGGCCACGCAGCAGTAGCCCGGCGATCAATATACCGAGCGCCAGGGCCAGGGTGTTCTCGGGACCTGCCCGCTTGGCCAGCCAAGGCGCCAGGGGCGCGAAGATCCCCAGGCACAGCACCGGCAGCGTGGTCAGCGCGCCAATTGCCAGCGGCGTCAGGCCGGTATCGGCCTGGACACGCACCAACAGGGGGGCGAGCGACGACAGGGCCGGCCTCAGGTTGAGACCGACCAGTACCATGAGAAAGAGAAACAGGGCGATGCGTCGCGAGTCGAGTCTGGCCTCAGTCGTCATGACCTCGCCACTTGTCGGAGCGGATGCTGGAGCGGTGTGGTGCAGACGGTTCGTCTTCATCGCGTCGGGCGATCAGAGGGTGCTCGTTGACCCCGGCAGGGTCGAAGTTGACCTGGCCGGGGTCGGTGGCGCCTTGTACTTGGCGGCGAATGTCGGAGACGTCTTCCACGCTGACCAACTGCTCCTGGTCGTTGAATACCTGCCGCTGAGGGGTGAGTCGGCCTTCGAAAGTCCAGCAGCGCTGCGGTGCCTGTGCCACGTACCAGCGGCGCCCCTGCCAGTGGGCATGGCCCTGCTCGTCCAACTGCAGGGCTTCCAGCGGAACCAGGGCGGCAAACAGCCTGGCGTTGAGCACCAGGCCGCCGCCCGCCATGTTGACTGCACCCTGGTAGCGGCCGGCATGGAGATCTTCGATGACACTGCTGCGCTTGGCTTGTGGCTCGATGCTGCCCTGGCCGCACAGGTGCAGCAGATTGTCATCGATCTGCTTGATGACCCAGACCGGAATGGGTTGCTTTCCGGTCAGCCATTTGAGCATGCGCGCGTCTCCTAGTTACGCCATTACGCCAGACAGTGTTACTCCAGGTCGTGTTACGCCAGACCGCCGACTGTTCAGTTGGGCGTATACGATCCCACAATCGCCGCTTTCGACCAAGCCTGGCCGTCAGGCGCGACGCGTGCGCTGGCCGCGGCTGCGCCGGCGACGCGGCGCCTGAGCGTCGCCGTTGGCGGAATTTCCGCTGCTGTTGCGCTGGCTTGTCTGGCCGCTGCCGGCACCCTGGCGTGGCTGTCCCGAGCGTCCGCCGCGGCGATTGCGACCGTTCTCGATCGGCTCCGGCTTGGCATTGGGATCGGGCTCGAAGCCGGGCTCGATGCGCTTCTCCAGATCGCGCTTGATCAGACGCTCGATGCCCTTGAGCAGGCCGTGTTCGTCGACGCAGACCAGCGAGATGGCCTGACCTTCGCTGCCGGCACGGCCGGTACGGCCGATACGGTGGACGTAATCCTCGGCCACGTTGGGCAGCTCGAAGTTGACCACGTGAGGCAGCTCGCTGATGTCCAGGCCGCGGGCGGCGATATCGGTGGCCACCAACACCTGCAGATCGCCGCTCTTGAACGAGGAGAGCGCACGGGTGCGGGCCGACTGGCTCTTGTTGCCATGGATGGCCATGGCCGGGATGTCCTGCTTGGAGAGCTGCTCGGCCAGGCGGTTGGCGCCGTGCTTGGTACGGGTGAAGACCAGTACCTGATGCCAGCCGTGCTGGCTGATCAGATGCGCCAGCAGCTCGCGCTTCTTCTCGCGGTCGACACGATAGATCGCCTGATCGACTGTTTCCGCGGTGGTGTTGCGGCGAGCCACTTCGATGCGCGCCGGATTGTCGAGCAGCTTGTCGGCCAGGGCCTGGATCTCGTCGGAGAAGGTCGCCGAGAACAGCAGGTTCTGGCGCTTCCCGGGCAGCAGGCGCAGCACTTTCTTGATGTCGTGGATGAAGCCCATGTCGAGCATGCGGTCGGCTTCGTCCAGCACCAGGATCTCGACACGGGAGAGATCCACGTGCTTCTGCTGCTGCAGGTCGAGCAGGCGGCCGGGGGTGGCCACCAGCACGTCGAGGCCGGGGCGGATGGCATCCACCTGGGGCTGCTGGCCGACACCGCCGAAGATGACATGGCTGGTAAGGGTAAGGTGGCGGCCGTAGTCGGACACGCTCTCGCCCACCTGAGCAGCCAGCTCGCGGGTGGGCGTCAGTACCAGTGCGCGCACCTGGCGCTTGCCGGGGCGCGGGCCGTCGGCCAGCCGCTGCAGCATCGGCAGGGTGAAGCCGGCGGTCTTGCCGGTGCCGGTCTGAGCGCTGGCCAGCAGGTCGCCGCCCTTGAGCACGGCGGGAATGGCCTGGAGCTGGATCGGGGTCGGGGTGGTGTAACCCTGGGCCTCGACGGCACTCAGCAGTTCGGCACGCAGGCCGAGTTCGGAAAAGAGGGTCATGCGGTCTCCGCAGATACGTCTTCGCCGCGCCATGTGCGATCTGCACATGGCCAGTCCCGGGCCAAGACGTGAGAAATTCGGTTCAGGGGCGCGGCAGGAGGGACCACGAGTCGCCGCGTGCCGGCATTATGCCAGCTTATGGTTCGCACTGCAGCTATTCTGCCCGGGTTTTCCTCATGGCTTCGAGTTCGCGCTTGAGTCGGGCGAGAACGGCTGCGTTCAGCCCTTCGATGTCATCGAGTGCATCGGGTTCCCATTGACAGAGCCGCTCGGGATCGCTGATGCCGTGCAGGAAAAGCACTTCGGCGCTTGCCGGGCCGATGCCGTCGAACTGGGTGAGCCCTTTTGCATGACGAGCGAGCAGCGTACGTCGCTGCGCCTCGTCCAGATGCTGCCAGCCGCCACGCCGGTACAGGTCGCAGGCCAGTCGATCCAAGCCGAGTCGCAGGCGTTGCACGAGCGGGCCGGTCACCTGGGAATCGAACTCTGCCAGGGCCGTATCGAGCTCATCGAGACATTCGACGCTGGTCAGTAGGCTCTCGACGGCTTGCTGCGGGGAGTCCGCGTCGAGGGCAGCCAGCAGGTCATGCTCCAGCCGCCTGACGAGGCTGAGCAGCGTCTCGGCAGTTTCGTGCTCGATGGCGGAGTCCGTGGGCGTCGAGGTATCTGTCTTGGCCGACATGGTTCGTCCTTGCAAGCGTTTCGGTTCCAGTACCGGGTCCGGCTCTATGAGACTAGGCGATAACTACCGCTCCTACACGCCTAACGATAGCGCACGACGCCATCGGCGATCTCGCTGGCCACCCGGTCCCAACTGCGCCCCAGGGCGCGGACCAGGGCAGGGTAGCCGTCGTCTTCGAGCTGCGTCTCGACATGGAAGCGCTCCATGGCCAGCAGGCGGCCGTCCGCTGCCAGCAGCTGCCACTGTCCACTGGCGATGGCCAGGCCGTCATGACGTCCCTGGAAGCGATCCACCTCGAGGCGCAGGCGCAGGGCCTCGCTGCGCCCGAGGCTGGCCTCGTCGCGCATGATGCGGGTATCGGGCAGATGCTCCGCCAGGCGTGCCCTCAGGCTGCGCTCCAACTGGCGGCCCAGCGGCTCGGCCCACAGGTGCTGTCGGGCGGCGTTGAGCGAAATGTCGTCGAGCTGCAGCACGATGCCGTCGACGTCCAGGTAATGGGCCAGCCGCGGCGGCTGCACGATCAGCAGGTGACCCGCCGCAGGGCTGCCGCCCGACGGCGCCGCGGCACTGTCGGGCAGCATGTAGCGGTTGGCCGGGGTGGTGGAGGTGGCGCAGCCGACGAGCACGAGCAGGCTCGTCAGCAGCGCGAACCGGGACATCCACTTCATGCAGCTCTCCGTTTCAATGGGTTGCGTTCAACATCGTTCACTGGCGTCTGCCTCTCGTTCAGTTGCCTCGCGGCGCTCTCGGCACCGGATCCTCGGTGTCCAGGCTGTCGAACAGCAAGGCGCGAGGATTCTCGTTGAGCGTGCGCGTCACCGGCTGCAGGTCGCGCATCAGGCGCTCCAGGCGCTCGGCGGTGGCGGTCAGCTCGCGATAGGCGCTGGAGTCGGGCGAGAGGCCTTCCAGCGTCTCGCGCAGCGCTTCCAGCGAGGCATTGAGGTTGCCCGGCAGGCTGCGCGTGCCCGGGTCGTCGAGCATACCCTGCAGCGAACTCGTCAGGCCGCGCACTTCGTCCAGCATCGCCTCGGAGGCGCTCAGGTTGCGCTCGAGACCGGCCAGCAGCGGCTCGACTTCCAGTGCGTTGAGCTTGTCCAGCAGCGCGGTGATCTGAGATTCGATCTGGGCGAAGCCGGCCGAGGTGGTGGGGAAGACCGTACGCTCGCTGAAGGTCTCCGCCACGTATTGCGCCGCCTCGTCGCGGTAGAAGTTGATGTCGACGAACATGGCGCCGGTGAGCAGATTGCCCGACTTGAGCGAGGCGCGCAGGCCGGTACCGAAGAGACGCTTGAAGCGTTCGTCCCACTCTTCGAGATCGAGCTGCTGATTCTCGATGCCGAGTCGCTGCGGTTCGATGCGAATCAGCACCGGAATGGCGAAGCCGTTGCGCGTGCCCGGTTGCTCGGCAGTGAACTGCCAGGGTACGGCGGCCACGGTGCCGACGCGTACGCCGCGGAATTCCACCGGCGCACCTCGGGAGAGCCCACGCACGCTGTCCTCGACCAGCAGCACGTACTCAAGGTAACGGTTGAAGGTGCCCTGGCGGGCACTCTCCTCGTCGGCATAGAGGTTGAAGGTGGCATCGTTCTCCACCGGCCTGCCGCGCGGCAGGTCTTCCGGCTCGCCGAAAGTGACGCCGCCGCCGAGCAGGGCTTCGAGCGACTCCACGTTGACGCGGATGCCGTCGGCATCGAGACGCAGGTCGATACCGCTGGCCGACCAGAAGCGGGTGCTGTCTGTCACCAGGCGGTCGTAGGGGGTCTCGATAAAGACACGCTGATGCATGCGCCGCGCATCGGCATCGAAATCGACTTCCTCCACGCGGCCCACGGTGTAGCCCTGATAGGTCACCGGATCCCCCGGGCGCAGCGAGTTGCCGAGCTGACTGATCAGGTTGATGCGCAGTCCTGGCGCATCGGCGGAGGCCACGGGCGGCTGGTCGCTGACCTGAAACTCGCGCTGGCCGGGCTCGCCGCTGCCGGGCTGGAGCTGAATGAAGGCACCGGAGAGCACCGTGCCCAGGCCGCTGATGCCCTCGCGTCCGATGCGTGGTTTCACCACCCAGAAGCGGCTGCCTTCGGTGAGCATGGCGTCGGTATTGGGCGCCATGCGTGCCGTGATCACGGTATGAGAAAGATCCTCGGAGAGCTGCACGCGCTCGACCCGGCCCACCTCGACGTTACGGGTCTTGATCAGCGTGCTGCCGGCCTCGATGCCCTCGGCATTGCTCATGGTGAGGGTGATCAGCGGGCCCCGGCTGCGGTAGTTGTCATAGACCAGCCACAGCCCGATCAGGATCGCCACGATAGGCACGATCCAGATCGGCGACAGGCGTCGCTGCGGGGTGGCTCTGGCACGGTGCATGTCGCGGGTGGCCCCGTCGTCACGAGGGGTATCGCTCATCCAGAGGTTCCTTGCGTAGTGTCCGGGTCATGCGCCGGGGGCGTGTCCCAGATCAGTCTTGGGTCGAAGGTCATGGCGGCCAGCATGGTCAGTATCACCACTGCACCGAAGGCCAGCGCCGCGGGGCCGGGGGTGACCGACATCAGCGAACCGGCACGAATCAGGGCCACCAGGATGGCGACCACGAAGACGTCGATCATCGACCAGCGACCGATGAACTCGGTGACGCGATAGAGCCAGGTGCGGCTGGCGGCATTGAGCTCGCCGCTGCGCTTGACCACCAGACACAGCCAGGAGAGCGCCACCAGCTTGCCCACGGGAACGATCACGCTAGCCACGAAGATCACCGCAGCGACCGGCCAGGAGCCCATCTGGATCAGCTCCACCACGCCGCCGATGATGGTCGAAGGGCTACTGTGGCCCAGGCTGGTGGTGGTCATGATGGGGTAGACGTTGGCCGGTATGTACATCAGAGCGGCAGTGGCCAGCAGAGCCCAGGTGCGTTGCAGGCTGTGCGGCAGGCGGGCGCGCAGCCGTTCGCCGCAGCGACTGCAGTGGCCACGCCCGTTGGCATCTAGCCGGTTGACCAGGCCGCAGGTGGGGCAGCCAGTCAGACCCTGTGCGGCGGCGGTGGTTCCGGTACGGGCGCCCTCAGGCGCCTGGGGCTCGCCGGCCAGCGAAAACCACATCCAGTCCGAATCGATCGACTGGGTGGTGAACAGCAGCAGCAACGCGAAGGCGCAGAAAGCCCAGAACGAGAGTCCCAGTTCGATCTGGGCCAGGCCCGCCACCTTGATCAGGCTGACCAGCGCCCCGATGATGAAGACGTCGGCCATCATCCAGGGGTTCAGATGGGCCAGAGAGCGGGCAATGGCACGGCTGGCAGGAAGCGGCTGGCCCTGCAGCAGGCCCAACTGCAGCCAGATCACGCCGAGCAGGTAGAGCCCAGGCAGCACGGCGATGGTCAGGATCACTGCAATGGCGACCAGCGGCTGGTGAAAGCCGATCAGGGTGGTGGCCGTTTGCGTCAATTCGATGCGGTTGCCGATACCCCCTGCGTTGAAGCTGACGAAGGGGAAGGAGATCGCCAGCAGCAGGGCAACCATGGCCGCCAGCGCCAACGCCATGCTGCGCTGAGCCGGACGATGGTGACGCGTAGCCAACGTGTGGCCACAGCGAGGACAGTCCGCCTTCTGGCCAGGCCGCAGCGGCGGCAGGGCCACCAGCCAATCGCACTCGTGGCAGGCGCGCAGGCGTCGACGCGAAGTACGTACCTCGGGCGGTGCCTGGTCGACCTGAGGTTCACCGGGAACGGGCAGAAAGCGGAGGGGCTGATTGAGCACTTGAGCGACGACTCGATGACTGAGATAAGCGAGGGGCACGCTGTCATTCAAATGATGCAGGCCATACGGAAGTGTGACACGTTGACGTCGTGCCTACCATATACAAACATTCGACCCTGAATGTTCCCCGAGGAGATGAAATTGTTGCTTCCCCTGGTTGCCGTGGCAGCAGGCTTGGTGCTGTTGGTGTGGAGCGCGGAGCGCTTCGTGGATGGGGCGGCAGCGACATCGCGACGGTTGGGGGTGTCGCCGCTGCTGGTGGGTATGCTGGTAATCGGTTTCGGTACCTCGGCGCCGGAGCTGATGGTGTCGGCGCTGGCCGCGGGGCAGGGCAACCCGGGGCTGGCGCTGGGCAACGGTTATGGCTCCAACATCGCCAATATCGGCATGATCCTGGGGCTCATGGCGGTCATCACGCCACTGGCGGTGCACTCCAGCGTGATTCGCCGCGAGCTGCCGCTGCTGGTCGGCGTCACGCTGCTCTCGGCGCTGCTGATGTGGGGTGGCATGATCGGGCGGCTCGAAGGCAGCCTGCTGCTGACGCTGCTGGCCGCCATGATCGGCTTCAGCATCTGGCAGGCTCGGCGTGACGGCAGCGATGCGTTGGCGACCGACACCGAGGAGAGTCTGGAGGCGCATCCCATGTCGCTGCGTGCCGGACTGATCTGGACCTTCGTCGGCCTGGCCCTGCTGGTGCTGAGCTCGCGCGTGCTGGTGTGGGGCGCGGTTGAGATCGCCCTGGGCTTCGGTGTCAGCGACTTGATCATCGGCTTGACCATCGTGGCTGTCGGCACTTCGCTGCCGGAACTGGCTTCCTCCATCAGTGCGTTGCGACGCGGCGAGCACGATCTGGTGGTGGGCAACGTGGTGGGTTCCAACCTGTTCAACACCCTGGGTGTGGTAGGCCTTGCCGCGGTGATACGCCCCATCGAGGTGGGCGGGGAAGTGCTGCTGCGCGACTGGAGCCTGATGACGGTGATGACGGTACTGATGACGGTATTCGCCATCGGCTGGAAGGGGCGTCCGGGGCGCATCAACCGGCTCGAGGGGGCCATGCTGCTGGCGATGTTCGTCGGCTATACCGCGTTCATGGTGCGGTTGGTCGTGCAGGGCGGTGGATAGCCCCGCGGTCGGCTGCGACAACCCGACACAGATGAAGGTGCATCTGCATCGAGTAATCTTTACCGCACAAGCACAAGACGTAGCGGAATGCATTGACCTGGAACAGCATTGTGTCGTGTAGGCTTTTGTAAGCGAGTAAGCCTCACCGCACTCCCTGTTCTAGGCTCTAGCTGTGTGTCGAGGTGGAATGCGTCACGCCATGTCCAGGAGGGACATGGCCGAAGCCCAACAACGCACTCCCCGTGCCTTCGCATGCCTCGAGACGTCGACTCTTCTGCAGCCAAGAGGTACGTCATGGAGCTTGATCCCGTACTGCTGTCGCGAATTCAGTTTGCCTTTGTCGTCTCGTTTCACGCCATCTTCCCGGTCTTCACCATCGGTTTGGCGTCCTACATCACCTTGCTGCATGCGCTGTTCTACAAGACGCGCAATCCGGCATGGGACCGTCTGGCCTATCTGTGGACCAAGGTGTTCGCCGTCGCCTTCGGTATGGGGGTGGTGTCGGGCATCGTGATGTCCTTCCAGTTCGGCACCAACTGGAGCAACTTCTCCCAGGCCAGCGCCAACTTCATCGGGCCGTTGCTGAGCTACGAGGTGGTCACCGCCTTCTTCCTCGAAGCCGCCTTCCTCGGCGTGTTGCTGTTCGGCCGGGGGAGGGTGCCACCGGGGGTGCACCTGTTCGCCGCTGCCATGGTAGCGCTGGGCACCTTCATCTCGACCTTCTGGATCCTGGCGGCCAACAGCTGGATGCATACACCGGCGGGGGTCGAGTTCACCGACGGCGTGTTCCGTGTCACCTCGTGGTTCGAGGCGATCTTCAACCCCTCGTTCCCGTATCGTTTCGCCCACATGGCCATGGCCTCGTTCATCACCGGCGGCTTCGTCGTAGCCGGGGTCAGCGCCTGGTACCTGCTGATCGGGCGCGACGTGGAGGCCAACCGCAAGGCGCTGTCGATGTGCATGTGGCTGCTGCTGGTGCTGACGCCGACCCAGGCCTTCGTCGGTGATCTGCACGGCCTCAACACCCTGGAGTACCAGCCGACCAAGCTGGCGGCCATGGAGGGCAACTGGGAAACCAAAGAGGGCGCTCCCTTCCTGCTCTTCGCCTGGCCCGACCAGGCGGCCCAGCAGAACCGCTTCGAGATCGGCATTCCCTACGCGGCCAGCCTGATCCTGACCCACGAGCTGTATGGTGAGGTGCCCGGAATACTCGAGGCGCCACCCGAGGAGCAGCCGCCCGTCGCCCTGGTGTTCTGGTCGTTCCGGGTGATGGTCGGCATCGGTTTCCTGATGATCGCCGTCTCGCTGGTGGGGCTCTGGCTGCGCCGCGGCGGCAGGCTCTACCATTCGCGCCGCTACCTGCAGACCCTGCGGCTGATGTCGGTGACGCCCTTCATTGCCGTGCTGGCCGGCTGGATCACCACCGAGTCGGGCCGGGCACCGTGGCTGGTCTATGAGTTCATGACCCATGCAGAGGGGGTGACGCCTTCGCTCACCGGTGGCATGGCACTGTTCACGCTGATCGGCTACGTCACCGTCTACGGCATCATCTTCTACGCCGGCACCTACTACCTGACGCGAGTGATTCGCTACGGCATGGAGCCGAAGGAAGAGGAGAAGATGGTCGACGACTTCGAGACGCCCAAGCGGCCCTGGTCGGCCACCCACACGCCCTTCGACGACAATCCCGCCAAAGGGGAGAGCTGAGCCATGGAAATGTTCGATCTGTCCTTGATCTGGGCGCTCATCATCGGTTTCGGCATCATGATGTACGTGCTGATGGATGGCTTCGACCTGGGGCTCGGTATCCTGTTTCCGTTCGCCCCGGACGAGGACGCCCGCGACGTGATGATGAACACGGTGGCACCGGTGTGGGACGGCAACGAGACCTGGCTGGTGCTGGGCGGGGCCGGTTTCCTGGCCGCCTTCCCGCTGGTCTATACGGTGTTCCTGCCGGCGCTCTATATCGGCGTGTTCCTGATGGTGGCCGGCCTGGTGTTCCGCGGGGTGGCCTTCGAGCTGCGCTTCAAGTCGCGCCGCGAGCGGCGCGGGCGGCGGCTGTGGAACCTGGCCTTCAGCGGCGGCTCGGCGGTGGCGGCTTTCGCCCAGGGCGCCGTGGTGGGTACCTACATTCAGGGCTTCGAGACCCAGAACGGGGTCTTCGTCGGCGGCGCCTTCGACTGGCTGACGCCGTTCACGGTGCTCACCGGCATCGGCATCATGGTCGGCTATGCGCTGCTGGGCACCACCTGGCTGATCCTCAAGTCGGAGGGCTACATCCAGGCCTGGGCCTACAAGCTCACGCCGCCGCTGCTGCTGGCGGTGCTGGTGATCTTCGGCATCATCAGTATCTGGACCCCGCTGGTCAACGAGGTGGTGTGGGACCGCTGGTTCGGCCACCTGCAGGTGATCTGGATCCTGCCGGCGCTGACGCTGCTGTGCATGTACGGCGTCTATTGGGCGGTAAAGCGCCAGCGTGAGCTGCTGCCGTTCATGGCCACGCTGGGCATGTTCTTCTTCACCTACCTGGGGTTGATCGTGAGCAAGTGGCCCTGGCTGGTGCCGCCCAACTACACCATCTGGGACGCCGCCTCGGCGCCCGAGTCGCAGCTGTTCCTGTTGCTCGGCGTGCTGTTCGTGCTGCCCTTCGTGCTGGGCTATACCTTCTGGTCCTACTGGGTGTTCCGCGGCAAGGTGCGTGCGGGCGAGGGTTACCACTGAGCCCATGAGCCACGACTCCCTGGTGTCGCCGCGCCGCTGGCTGGCGGCGCATGCCGCTCGTCAGCGCGGCTGGCTGGGGTTGGCCGCCCTGACGGGTATCGCTGCCGGTGCGCTGACCGTCGCCCAGATGGCCTTGCTGGCGTGGATCGTCAGTCGCCTGCTGGTGGATGGCGCGCCACTGGCATCGCTCACCTCGGCCTTCCTAATGCTGGTGGCGGTGCTGGCGACCCGAGCCCTGTGCCAGTGGGGGCAGGAGCTGAGCGGTCAGCTGGCCAGCCTGCGCATTCGCCACGCGGTGCGCGCCGAGCTGCTCGACCACCTCGCCGCGATGGGGCCGGTTCGCGCCGGCGCCCGCCATTCCGCGGGGCTGGCCAACCAGCTGGTCGAGCAGGTCGAGGCGCTGGACGGCTACTTCGCACGCTTTCTGCCCCAGCTGCGACTGTGCGTGGCCATTCCGCTGCTGATTCTGCTCGTCGTGCTGTGGCTCGACTGGCTGGCGGCACTGTTCCTGCTGCTGGCTGCACCGCTGATCCCGCTGTTCATGGCCCTGGTGGGGATGGGGGCGGAGCGACTCAATCGCGACCAGTTCGTCGCCGTGAGTCGCCTTTCGGGGCACTTTCTCGACCGCGTGCGGGGCATCGCCACGCTGCAACTCTTCGGCCGCACCCGTGAGGCGGCCACGGAGGTGCACGCGGCGGCGGACAACTATCGCCGGCTCAGCATGCGCACCCTGCGGGTGGCCTTTCTCTCCTCGGCGGTGCTCGAGTTCTTCGCTTCGGTGGCCATCGCCGTGGTGGCCATCTACGTGGGCTTCGGCCTGCTGGGCTACATCGAGTTCGGCCCGGCCGAGGAGCTGACCCTGTTCAGCGGGCTGCTGGTGCTGCTGCTGGCACCGGAGTTCTTCCAGCCGCTGCGCACCCTGGCCCAGCACTATCACGACCGGGCCGCGGCACTGGGTGCTGCCGATGGCATGCTGGCCCTGCTGAGCGAGCCGGTACGGCCCGCGCATGAGTCGGCAGGTGCGCCGCCGGTAACGGGGCGCTATGTGGCGCTGGAGGCGGTAACGCTCACTCATCCGGGCAGGGGGCAGGTATTGGGGCCGCTGGATGTGGTCGTCGAGAAGGGCGACATTCTGGTCGTCACCGGGCCGTCGGGGGCCGGCAAGTCGGCGCTGCTGCAGCTGCTGGCGGGCTTCGTGGCGCCGGCTTCGGGGCAACGCCACGCCGCGGCCGATCTGAGGATCGCCTGGATGGACCAGCGTCCGCTGCTGATCCACGGCAGCCTGGCCGAGAACCTGCGCCTGGCGGCCCCGCAAGCCAGCGACGCCGAGCTAGAGCGCGCCCTTGAGCACGCAGGGCTAGCCGAGCTGGTGGCGGCGTTGCCACAGGGCATCCATACGCCGCTGGGCGAGCGGGGCTCGGGGCTTTCCGGGGGCCAGGCGCAGCGCCTGGCGCTGGCGCGGGTGTTCCTCTCCGATGCCGAGCTGGTGCTGCTCGACGAGCCCACCGCCAGCCTCGACGAGGAGACCGAAGCTCGCGTCATCGAATCGCTGCGCCGCCTTGGCAAGGAAGGCAGAGCGCTGGTCATCGCCACTCATCACCCCGCGCTGATGGCCATGGCCAGCCGCCGGCTGGCCCTGCACGAAGGGCGGGCACAGGCCGTGGAAGCGGGAGGTTGAGCATGTCGGATAGCTCGTTGCGCACTACTTTCGCCCCCTGGCTGCGGCTGCTGGCCAAACGACGCGGACGGCTCGCCATCGGCATGCTGCTGCTGATCGTCACGGTGTTCTCGGCGGTGGGGCTGCTGACCCTCTCGGGCTGGTTCATCGCCGCCAGTGCACTGGCCGGCATGGCGATGGCCTTGGGCATGGTCGTGGCGTTCGACGTCTACGTGCCGGGCGGCGGTATACGTTTCTTCGCCGTGAGCCGCACCGTGGCCCGCTACGGCGAACGGCTCTACAACCACGACACCGTGCTGCGCCTGCTCGCCGACCTGCGCCATCGCCTGTTCGTGGCCATGGCCCGGCTCGACGACCGCAGCCTGGCGCGTCAGCGTGCCAGCGACTGGCTCAACCGCCTGACCGCCGATATCGATACCCTCGACGGCCTCTATCTGCGCCTGCTGGCGCCACCGGCGGTGGCACTGGCCGCCATCGTACTGCTGGCCGCCTTCCTGGCGCTGTGGGTTCCCATGGTCGGGCTGGCCGTGGCGGCGCTATTGGTGCCCACCTGGGCATGGCTGACGGCCGGGCAGGCGTGGCTGGGCATGGCGTCGAGCCGGCGTCAGGTGGCGCATCTTCAGCGCCTGCGCAGCCAGGCCATCGAGCATCTCACCGGCCTGGCGGAGCTCGAGGCCTACCGCAGCCGTGACTGGCATCGGCAGGGCTTTTTTCAGCGCGAGGAGAGGCTGTCCCTGGATCAGCAGCGCACGGCCGGCGTGGCGGGATTCGGTGTCGCCCTTGTCAACCTGATGGTTGGGCTGGGCATGGTGGCGGCCCTGTGGCTGGCGGCGGCGGCCTGGCAGCAGGGCATGATTTCAGGCGCCGTGATGGTGATGATGCCGATTGCAGTGCTGGCCCTCGGCGAGGTGCTGGCGCTGCTGCCGACCGCCTTCACCCAGTTGGGGGCGAGCCGCGGCGCGGCCGAGCGCCTCAACGAGGTGGAAGAGGCGGGGCAGGCGGGACAGACGGGACAGGCCAAGGTCAGCGCTGGCCATGCTCAGCTTCCCACAGGGGCCTTCAGCGTACGGCTACGTGGGGTAGGCCTGCACTACTCGGGGGCTCTCGTGCCGGCGCTGCAGGATCTCGATCTTGTACTGGCTCCCGGGGAGCGTCTGGCCCTGACCGGTGCCTCGGGAGCGGGCAAGAGCAGCGTGGCGGCGCTGCTGACACGGCGGCTGCCGCCCAGCCAGGGGGAAATCCTGCTGGGCGATATACCCATTGGCGAGGTCGACGAGGCATCGCTGCGCGAGCGGGTGGCCATTCTCGGCCAGCGCATCGATCTGTTCCAGGACAGCCTGGCGAGCAACCTGCGGCTGGCGGCGCCGGAGGCCACCGACGCGCAGCTGTGGCAGGCGCTGGCGTGGGTCGAGCTGGCCGACTGGGCCGAAGCGCTGCCGCATGGCCTGGCCACCCCGGTGGGCGAGGGTGGGCGAGCGCTCTCCGGCGGTCAGGCGCGGCGCCTGGCCCTGGCGCGGCTGCGGCTGCGCGACCCCGGCCTGGTGATTCTCGACGAGCCCTTCGCCGGCCTGGATGCCGCTACCATCGCGCGACTCTCGCCGCGACTCGATGCGTGGCTTACCGGGCGCAGCGTGCTCTACCTGGTGCACCAGCTCGATGGCGGCGCCTTCGATCCCCCCGGCATCACTCGTGAGCAGCGCCTTTAGGCCAGGCTGGTCGAGCGCAACCAGTTTTCGGACAGAGCTTGATTGACCGTTTGCGCAAAGAAGGTGTATCCATCAGGATGATGAAATAAAGGCGACGAGGTGCATCATGCGCGACTTCCTCAAGCGGCTGCCCAAGGCCGAGCTCCATCTGCATATCGAAGGCTCGCTGGAGCCCGAACTGATGTTCGCCCTGGCCCGGCGCAACGGGGTCGAGCTGCCCTACGACTCGGTGGAAGCGGTACGCGCGGCCTACGACTTCCAGGATCTCTCCTCGTTCCTCGAGCTCTACTACCAGGGCATGAGCGTGCTCAAGCGCAGCGAGGACTTCCACGACTTGGCCATGGACTATTTCCGCCGTGCCCATGCCGAAGGGGTGGTCCACGTGGAGATGCACTTCGATCCTCAAGCCCACCTGGCCCGTGGCATCGAGCTCGAGGTGGTGATGGAAGGCTTGAGCCTTGCCCAGCGTGAAGCAGAACGCGAGCTCGGCATGTCCACCGCACTGATCATGGCGTTTCTGCGTGACCGGCCCGCCGACGAGGCGATGCGGGTGCTGGAGAGCGCCGCCCCTTACTGGGAGATGCTCGACGCGGTGGGCCTCGACAGCGCCGAGCGGGGCCACCCGCCCTCCAAGTTCGTCGAAGTATTCCAGCGTGCCAAGATGCTCGGCATCCCGCGTGTCGCCCACGCCGGTGAGGAGGGGCCGCCGGAATACATTCGCGAGGCCCTCGATCTGCTCGACGTGTGTCGCATCGATCACGGGGTACGCTGCCTGGAGGATCCGGCGCTGGTAACCCGGCTGCGTGACGAGGGTGTGGTGCTCACCGTGTGCCCGCTCTCCAACGTACGGCTCAAGGTGGTGGAGCACATCGAGGATCACCCCTTGCCCCAGCTACTCGACGCCGGCCTGCGCATCACTCTGAACTCGGACGACCCGGCCTACTTCGGCGGCGGCATGCTGGACAACTTCATGGCCTGCCACGACGCCTTCGGCTGGTCGAAGGAGACCTTCGTGCAACTGGCCGGCACCGCCATCGAATCCGCCTTCATGAGCGACAGGCGTCGCCTGGAACTGCATCGGCAGCTGGCCGAGAGCGTCTGACGAACGAAAACCCCCGGCCTGGGCCGGGGGCTGCATAACGTTATTGTCGTTCCCTTGCGAATCCCTGCGATTGGGCCGCTTACGGCAGCGCCGGGACCTCGAACTCAGGCATCTTGCCGGTCAGCGTGTGCAGGAAGGCGGTGATGTCTGCGATCATCTCGTCCTCGAACTCGCGGTTCAGCATCTCGCGACCCATGATGGCCACGGCTTCCTCGAGGGTTTCGGTGGCGCCGTTGTTCATGTACGGGTAGGTCACGCCGACGTTGCGCAGTGTCGGGGTGCGGAACTTGTACATGTCGGCTTCGTCGCCGGTCACGTCGAAACGACCCACGTCGGTGGAGCCGGGCACCTGAATCGCCCAGAAGTTGCTGTCGGTCAGTGCCGGGCCGCTGTGACAGGCGATACAGCCGGTGTCGACGAAGGCCTGCATGCCGCGCTTCTCCTGATCGTCGAGCGCGTTCATGTCGCCGCGCAGGTAACGGTCGAAGGGCGAGTTCGGCGTGTTCAGGGTGCGCTGGAAGCTCGCCAGTGCCTGGGCCAGGTTTTCCTTGTTGATCGGAGCGGCGTCACCGGGGAAGGCCTCGGCGAACTTCTCCTGATACAGCTCGAACTCTTCCAGGCGCTCCAGGGCCGCGTCGAGGTCCATGGCCATTTCGATATCGGCCTGGATCGGCCCCAGTGCCTGGCCTTCCAGGTCGGGCTCACGGCCATCCCAGAACTGGGCGCCGAGGAAGCCGGAGTTGAGCACCGTGGGCGTGTTGCGGTCGCCGA
Organism: Halomonas sp. MCCC 1A11062; assembly: GCF_021404355.1. Classification (NCBI taxonomy): domain Bacteria; kingdom Pseudomonadati; phylum Pseudomonadota; class Gammaproteobacteria; order Oceanospirillales; family Halomonadaceae; genus Halomonas; species Halomonas sp. MCCC 1A11062. The sequence goes on along the minus strand of NZ_JABFTW010000009.1, from coordinate 10,014 downwards.
TCTGGCCGTCGTGGCCGGTGGCGCGCGGAATGCGGTCCGCCCAGCCCAGGGCCGGGTTGTGGCAGGTGGCGCAGCTGATCACGCCGCTGGACGAAATGCGCGGCTCGAAGAACAGCATGTTGCCCAGTTCCACCTTCTCTTCGGTCAGAGAGTTGTGGGCCGGAATCGGCGGCAGGTGAGGCAGCGGTTCGAAGCGGTCGCGGTAGTCGCCGAGGCCGTCGTCGGCGGCCACGCCGGTTGCCGCCAACGCGGCGCTCAGCGACACTGCGGCGGCGATGAGTGCCGGCCTGGCGAGAGCATTATGAATCATGGCGAATCCCCTTGGTTGCAAGCTAGAGACGGTTGTAGCCTGAAGTGCAACATCAGGTTACGGTTGGCTCTTGAGTGGTATCAACCAAGCAAAATGGTCGGAATGGACCCCTCATTGAGGTGGGTCAAGTTTTCTTCATTCCCGTGTTCCGGTAGGTGACAAACGCTTGTTTCACAGGCGAAGCTGTGGTCTCTTCGGTCGCCTTCGGGAGGATCCAAGATGACCCGTTACCGCTACCCGCCGATACCGGAATCCCAAGTCACGCCCCGCGAGCTGTTCGAGTCGCGGCGACGCTTTCTCAACGCCGGCCTCGCGCTGGGTGCCGCTGCCGTCGCCCCCGGCCTGCTCTGGCCGCGCTCCAGCCACGCCTGGCAGGGCGCCCTCGAAGCTCGCATCGACGCGCAGCTGCCCAGCCACGATCTGGCGGGCGGAGAAGCGCCGACCTCGCTGCGGGACATCACCACCTACAACAACTTCTACGAGCTGGGCACCGGCAAGCGCGACCCGGAGATCTACGGCCACCAGCTCGTCACCGATCCCTGGTCGCTGACCATCGATGGGGAAGTGGACAAGGCGGGCACCTTCGCCCTCGAGGACGTGCTAAAGCATCAGGAGCTGGAGGAGCGCATCTACCGCCTGCGCTGCGTCGAGGCGTGGTCGAAGGTGGTGCCCTGGATCGGCTTTCCGCTGGCGAACCTGCTCAAGCGCCACGAGCCGACGTCGCGCGCCCGCTATGTGGTGTTCGAATCGATTCACGACCCCGACAACCTGCGCGGCCAGCGCCGTAGCGTGCTCGACTGGCCCTACCGCGAAGTACTGCGCATCGACGAGGCCATGCATCCACTGACCCTGCTGGCGGTGGGGCTGTACGGCGAGATACTGCCCAACCAGAGCGGCGCGCCCATTCGCCTGGTGGTGCCGTGGAAATACGGCTTCAAGAGTATCAAGTCGATCGTGCGCATCTCGCTGGTCGAGGAGCGCCCGCTGAGCTCCTGGGAGGAGCGCAACCCTGAGGAGTACGGCTTCTATGCCAACGTGAATCCCGAGGTGGATCACCCGCGCTGGTCCCAGGCGCGGGAGCGCAGGATCGGCGAGGGCGGCAGGCGTGAGACGCTGATGTTCAACGGCTACGCCGACGAGGTGGCGCACCTTTACACCGGCATGGACATGCAGCGTCACTATTGAGCAAGCTCCAGCCACTCAAGGAGTCATGTCAGCGTGGATCAACGCACCGCTATCAACCTGTTTCGCCTGCTGGTGCTGGTGGGCTGCAGTGCGCCCGCCCTGTGGCTTGGCTGGCAGTGGTTCTTCGGCGACCTGGGCGCCGTGCCCGGCGAGGCCGTGGTGCACTTCACCGGCAAGACGGGGCTGATCCTGCTGCTGGTGACCATCGCATTCAGCCCGGCGTTTCGCTTCACCGGCTGGGTTGGGCTCATGGCCGCCCGGCGTCAGATCGGCCTCTGGGCGTTCTTCTGGCTGGTGGCCCACATGCTGGCCTGGATGGGGCTGGATCAATACTGGGACTGGCCGTGGATTCGCCGCGAAATGGTCGAACTACCCTACATTCGCTACGGCGTGGCCGCGCTGCTGCTGCTGGTACCGCTGGCTGTCACTTCCTTCGCACGTGTGCGTCAGGCCATGGGCTGGACGGCCTGGCACTGGCTGCACCGCCTGATCTACGTGGCCGCGGCGCTGGGGGTGACGCACCTGTGGATCCTGACCCGCGCTGACTACTTGCTGCCGATGCTATTCGCCTCTGTGCTGGCGGCACTGACCCTCTTCCGGCTCATCGACGCCGCCATCCATCGTCAATGAAGCGGGCCGGCTTTCGCCGGCCCGCTCCTTCTCAATGTGTCGTCACCAGCATCACAACACTAAGCGCGGCCGAGACCCACATCGCCGGCTTGATGTCGTAGAGCTTGCCGGTGGCCAGCTTGATCAACACGAAGCTCAGGAAACCGAAGGCGATGCCCAGGGTGATCGAGTAGGTCAGCGGCATCAGGATGATCGCCAGGAACGCCGGAAAGGCCTGTTCGAATTGCGTCCAATCGATCTTGCTCACCGGTGCCAGCATGAACAGCCCGACCAGCACCAATGCCGGCGCCGTGGCGATACCGGGCACCAGCGACAGCAGCGGCGAGAGGAACAGGAAGGGCAGGAACAGGAAGGCGATGGTGACCGCCACCAGGCCGGTACGGCCGCCCTGAGCCACGCCAGCGCCGGACTCGATGAAGGTCTGCGCCGCGCTGGTGCCCAGCGGTGCAGCGATCATCGAGGCGAAGGCGTCCACGGTCATGGAGCGCTTGAGGTTACGCGGATTGCCGTCCTTGTCCTTGAGATCGGCGGACTCGGAGAGCGCCATGAAACACGAGAGCGCATCGAAGAAGTTGGTGAACAGCATGACGAAGATGAACGGCAGGTAGGCGACCTTGAGCGCGCCCCAGATATCCACCTGCATCACCGCGCTGAAGTCCGGCCAGGCGGCGATACCGCTCCACTCCACCACCACGTCGCCACCCCACAGGCGGCCCATGGGCGTGGCCAGCAGGGTGGTCAGCGCAATACCCAGGATCAGCGCGCCGTTGAAGCGCATGATCACCAGGATGGCGGTGGCCATCATGCCGATGAAGAAGGTGATCAGCGAGGCGTCCATGCTGCCCAGGGTGACCAGGGTCGCATCGCTGCCGACGATGAAACCGGCGTTCTTGAAGCCGATGAAGGTGATGAACAAGCCGATGCCGCAGGTGATGGCATAGCGCAGCGAAGGCGGAATCGCATTGATGATCGCCTCACGCACGTTGAACATCGCCAGGGTGGCGAACAGCACGCCGGACCAGAACACACAGCCCAGCGCCACCTCCCAGGAAAGCCCGGCGCCCTGCACCAGGGTGTAGGTGAACAGCGCGTTCATGCCCATGCCCGGCGCCACCAGGATCGGGTTGCGGGCATACAGGCCCATGGCCAGGCTGCTCATGAAACTGATCAGCACGGTGGCGGAGAGCGCGGCGGAGAAGGGGATACCGGCATGGGAGAGAATCGCCGGGTTGACCACGATGATGTACATCGAAGCCAGGAAGGTGGCGATGCCCGCCAGAATCTCGGTGCGCACGCTGGAGCCACGACGGCTTGCGCCGAAATAGCTGTCCAGCCAGCTGCTTCCTTGCCCCGTGGCTCGCGCGGAGGGGCGTCCATCTGCCTTGTCGGCTAGGGAGGAGGTCGGTTCCATATCTGTGTCCGTTGTTGTTGGATTGGCGTTGTCGAATCAGCGTTGTTGGGTGCCGCAGCGACAGGCTTGACCGTTTGGTCAGGCTTGTTCGGCTACAGCCTAGAAGATATTTGACCGATTGGACAGGTGGCTTGCGACTAACGTCGTAGAGGCGTGCGCAAGGAGGTCGGGGATAGGGGATGAGACGAGAGAGGAGAGGGCCAAGGCTCGCCTAGGCGTTGCCCTCAACGTTTCGCTTGGTTACGGTAAGGAAAAAAGCTGCAGAAGATGACTTACATGATCAAGAAGTACACAGGGATGCCGCATTAGGGATGATGGGAATCGTCATCCATTCTGCCAGCAGGGCGGTAGCGTCCCTGAAATTTGCGGTTCTGCTGTACACCATATCCCCTTGACGGCTTCTGGCTGAACGCAGCCTTGGGCTGTGTTGCTTTTTTATTATGGTTTCGCCTCCATTGCAAAGCCGCGTATGTTGGCGGCGCTAGCTGTTAAGGAGTAAATACGACGTGGGTTGGCCTCATTACCTGATGAATCCAGAAGCATTGTCTAGGCTGTTCAATTCCATCGAAGAATTGGATTCGCTCAATGTTTTCGAGGTCAGCCTCAAGAGAGATGGGCCGGTCGTTGCACTTCGAGCAGACCTTCCTCGCTTCCCTGAGCATCCATCGCGGCGCTGGCCGCCCGGGGCGAACCGGGTTCAGGTGTGGATCGAGTTCATTGGAGTCGAGGCACTTTCGCTGACTGGTTTCGACAAGGATAATTCGGCTAATTTAGAGGTTGCGCCTATGCAGGCTGGCTATTCCTTCATGTTGCGTGGTCCCGCTATAGTCCTCAGCGGACAGTGCGAATGCATACGCATTGCTGGCGTAAGTGCCTATATCGACGAGGAAGCAGTTAACAACGGCATGGAGAGGACACGCTGATGCGCGCCCCTCAGCTTTGACTTTAGCTTTCTGGAGAGTCTAGTGGAGCCAATCAAGAGAGGACAGCTTCAAGAGGAAATCGACGAAGCCATTGTTGAGTTTCTCGACACTGGGGAAGAGCTCAAGCTTGAGACAAAAAGCGATAGTGCGTGCCACTTCTTCCAAAAATTTACCGTAGGTGATGATGAAGTTCAACTGCGAGTTGATTGGTCAGATATAAATGACGATGGTCACCCCGTGCTAGATGCTGACTTTTTCTGCTCGAAAACGAGAAAGAAAAGATCCCTTAAGGGCAGTAGGCGGGAGTCTCACCACACACATACAATTCCAGAGAAAGGGCGGCAATACGTTTGGTCATATAAAAATTACAAAAGACCATTTAAGGTAAAAGTCAGGTGGCTGGCGCGTGCTGAAATGAAAGTTACTGTTGTAGCAGCAGCGGAAGCTACCGTTATTAGAAGTAAAAAAAGCTAACAAGCGCATGTGTCGGACTGGTTTCCACCGCGCTCCAAACCACTAAAAATGCCGGCCTTAGACGCTAAAAGGGGAGAACCACCATGTCCATCGAGTTATGGCTTGCCTTCGTTGCCGCATCTGCGGTGCTTCTCATCATTCCTGGCCCGACGATCCTTACGGTCATAAGCTACTCCATGACGCATGGTCGGCGGGCGAACGTGCCGCTCGTCGCTGCCGTTGCTCTCGGCGACTCAACGGCCTTGGTGGTGTCGCTTCTCGGCTTGGGGGCACTCCTGGCAACCTCGGCTTTCTGGTTTACAGTCGTCAAATGGGCCGGCGGGCTGTACTTGCTTTACCTCGGTATCAAACTCCTTCGCGCTGGCATTTCTACCGCCGAGCTGTCTGCGCCAGCCGCGCCGGGATCTCGTTGGAAGCTATTCGCGAACACTTACCTGGTCACCGCGCTCAATCCGAAGGGCATCGTCTTCTTCGTTGCCTTTCTGCCGCAGTTCATCAATCCAAGCTTGGCCGTCACCCAACAGCTTTGGGTTCTTGCCGTCACGTTCGTCGCCATGGCCGCGCTCAACGCAACGCTGTATGCAGTATTTGCTGGCACGGCGCGAAAGCTGCTGGCATCGCCACGGGCGCAACGGCGCTTCAACCTGGCAGGTGGTTCGCTGCTGTCAGCAGCGGGTGTGTGGGCTCTCCTCGCAAAGCGTCCTGCTTGAAGGCGGCTTACCCACCTATTGGCGGACGCCTGTGGAACGAGGCGGAATTTCCGGTTCAGCTCACCGGGATTGAGGTGAATGGCAGCTCGATTTGGTCGATAGGAAGCGGCTTGCAGAAGTAATAGCCCTGGAACACATGACAGCCAGCCTCGACGAGCCAGCCGAGCTGGTGGGCGGTTTCCACGCCTTCAGCCACTACCTCGAGCTGCAGGGATACTCCCATGGCGATGATGGTCCGCACGATGGCCATGTCATCGCCGCTCAGCAGCAGATCATTGACGAAGCTCTGGTCGATCTTGATCTGATCCAGCGGCAGCCGTTTGAGGTACTGCAGCGAAGAGTAGCCGGTGCCGAAGTCGTCCAGGGCGAACCGGATGCCGAGACGCTTCAAGCGCCGCATCTTGTCGATCCCGGCCTCGACGTCGTCCAGCAGGCTGCTCTCAGTCAGCTCCAGCTTCAAGCGGTGGGGATCGGCTCCACTGGTGGTGAGCACCCGTTCAATACGCTCGACGAAATCCGGCTCCTTGAATTGCCGGGCGCTGACGTTCACGGCCAGGGTCAGATGCGCTGTGGCAACTTGCTGCTGCCAGGCCACCAGTTGCCGGCACGCTTGTTCGAGAACCCAATCGCCGAGGGGCACGATCAGACCACTCTCCTCGGCAAGAGGGATGAACTCGGCCGGCGACACCATGCCGCGAGACGGGTGCTGCCAGCGGATCAGCGCCTCGGCCCCCAGTGGCCGATGGTCGGCGTCGTACTGAAGCTGATAGACGAGGCGGAACTCGCCACGCTGTAGGGCTAAGCGCAGATCGCGCCTGGTTTCGTTACGCGCTTCCATGAGGGCCTGGGTGGCATCGTCATGGAAGCAAATGGTGTCGCGACCGGCCAGCTTGGCATGATGACAGGCGGCATCTGCCAGCTTGAACAGGGTTTCGGCGTCGCTCGAGCCGTCGAACATCGCCACGCCCTGGCTTGCCGAGAGGAAGTGCTGAATCCCATCGATGGAGTAGGGCTCGGCCACGACGATCCTGATTCGGTCGGCCAGCTCTTCAGCCAGATTGGCCGCCTTGTCCGGCTGCTTGGGCAGGGAGTCGATGACGAGGAGAAACTCATCGCCACCCAGCCGCCCCGCAATACACCCCTCCTGCTGGAAGGTGCGCAGTCGCTGGGCGACCTCGCGCAACAAGCGATCGCCGGTACGATGCCCGTAGCTGTCGTTGATCTGCTGGAAGAGATCGAGATCCAGGTAGATCAGCGCCCCATGCTGGCCGTTGCGCTGACATAGCACCAATGAATGCGCCAGATGCTCGCTCATCATGCGCCAGTTGGGCAGTTCCGTCAGGCCATCGAAGTGGGCCAACTGGTGCGCCTTGCGTTCGGCCACCAGTCGACGTGCCTCGCTTTCACGCAGCCGCAGCACCGCCAGGGCAAGCTGCTGTAACTGGCCCCGCCCCAGTTCGGCAAGACGCTGGACTCGCGGCAGCTCGGGAACCACCCGGTGGGGATGGGAAAGCGCGAGCAGCCCTTCGGCGATGATCAGCAGGTGACGATTCAGGATCCGGGCGGAGTAAAAGGCGGCGACCAGCATCAGTGCCAGGATCGCCCCGCCAAACAGCAGCAGTGTGTTGAAGTGCCCAAGAGTGTCCTGATAGGCATCGCTGGTGCGCTCGCCGCTGCGCTGCGCCAGCTTGGACGAAAGGTGCCCCGTGAGCGTGGAGAAGCGCAGGAATTCATGCTGTGCCTCGTCCAGGTAATGTCGGGCCCGGGTGGCATCCACGGTGGCGATGTCGCCGGCCATGATGATGAAGCGCCGATAGCCCTCGAAGGCCTCGCGCAAATGTTGGGCACTGCCGTGGTTCAAATCGATCATCAGCGGCGTTTCGGTCAACGTCTGTATCTGCCCAGCCAAGATGGCAAGCTCATTGACGAAGCTCGAATGCAGCCGATAGCTGGCAAGCGCCGACAGCTCGCCCCTGTCGGCCTGCTGCAGCATGTCCACTACGTCCTGATGTAGCTCGCCCAGGCTCTGGGCGTAGTCGGCGGCCTGCAGCAGAGCGGCCATGTCCGCCGACTGAGTGGCGTGGTTCTGAGTCATCCTTTCCTTGAGCACCTGCACCGCGGCAAGTCCGAACAGCAGGGCAGGGATCAGCACCACCAGAGTGGGCAGAAGAAAGATCCAGATGAGCGGTCGGTTCGACTTCATGGGCAACCTTACGGTGCTTGGAAGGCCAGCGATGGCCACAGCTCCGGTGGAATGCTGGCACGGTAGAGATAACCCGCCTCACCCAGCGGCGAGAAGATCACCAGAGTGCCTTCGGCTGGGAAGTAATCCATCAAGTCGGCCAGGTTGGGCCCGTGGGCCACGATCATGCGGTTGGCGCTGCCCTCGACCGGCAGTGAGAGAGTCTTGTCGGTATGCTTGATGACCGGCCACTTCTCGTCGTCCGTCATCGCGGCGGTATAGCGCAGCAGCTCATCGATCTGCTGGGGCTTGTTCGGAAACAGGATCCGAGCCGTCTCCTGCGTTCGGCAGAAGGGCGTGACGAGAACGGGATCCTCGATAGGCCAGGCGTGCCGCGCCATGTGCTCGGCGATAGTCGCCATGAGTTCACGGCCCTCGTCGCTCAGGGGCCGCTGGGTGGCGCAGTCGTCGAAGTCGACCGGTACCCGGTCAGGAAGGCTCGTATCCGTCGGCCCGTGGCGCATGTAGAACACATAGCCGCCCTGGTGGAGGGAAGCCAACAGCTCGGCGCTGGGCTCGACCGCTACATGCTCATCCGCCCAGGTGAGCAGGCTGGCAAGACACAGCAGACCCGCCAACGGCAGGCGGCAATAGAGCAACGGCTGTCGAAGCAAAGTGGGCAGAGGGAGCACGGACGACCCTGGTTATCGTTTGTAATGATGCAATATGCATGAGAAATCTAATGCTCACTAGCCGGCCAAGGCGTAGGCAACGAGATTTTTGATCTAGGTCAAGTGGTGTGCATATGCGATTGCGCCAAAGGTACTGCCTTGGTGTCGAGCATACTTCGGCGTTGCCCTCAACGTTTCTCTCGGTTACGTTGAGTAAAAAGTCGCAGAAGATGGCTTGCGTAACCAAGACGTACTCAGGGATGCCGCATTAGGGATGATGGGAAACGTCATCCATTTTGCCAGCAGGGCGGTAGCGTGCCTGGAGTTCACGGCTCAGTATCCGCACCCCGGCAAAGCCTCTGCACAGCACATGCGTAACGTCGCAGCTCTTCTCGGTTCGGGCGAAGTAGCACTTCATGCCAAGTACTTTCCCCCTGGGCCTGGCGGCAAATGAGTGAATTCTATACTTGAACTCTTTAGATAAGAAAATTTGCATACAGTATATTGGTTCCGACAAATCGAGCTCACACGCGAATCCTGCACAGGTGGCCGAGCTATACTTTGGCTCAAGAAAAATCAATGAGTTGAAAGAAATGAAGCGCGTCAGATAATTTTACTGAACGCGCAGGGGTGTTCATCCAATATCAGGACGCGCGGTCCAATCACTGTTATGTGTTATATATAAATTCGTTTCAATATTATCATCAGCGCCGGGAAAATATGATGTCAAGCAAGAAGGAAACCCTCGGGAGGTTATATTTATGGCAAGTAGCTCTTGGTAGAATTAACGACCTTTTGGAACTAAGGCTACGAGTTGATCGTTTCTGTAGCACGGGAAGACCGCAGAGCATTACTGAGTTATACGATAAAGAGCGAGAAAGGTTAAAAACAGGTCTGCGACTTGAAGGAGAAGCATTAGACAACTTTGAAAATGAACATGGCTCTTTGTTTCCAGATATTCATGATGTTCACCTGATTGATGAGCTTATTACCGAAGAAATAATCATCAAATTCTGCACTATTTTTAACGGAGGTTATGGGAAGGCAGGTGTAATTTCTAAAAATCATAAATCGTTCTGGGAGCCCATCCTTGATGAGCTGATTGCAGATGCATTTTCTGGTGAAATTAAAGAACATTTTGATGAGTTTGTAGAAAAAGCCAAAGCATATAGAGATCAGCAGGGCGCTCATTTTGACCAGGTGAGCTTTAATATGACGCATAGCGATAAACTTCCCAATGAAGATGGGCTTGTATATAGCGTAGGATGGAATAGTGCGTTGATTAGCTTTAATTGGGATTTTGTGGCTGAAAATATTCCAAAATTTAATAAGTCTTTAAATGACTATGTTAAAAAACTTCAACAAGAATCTTAAAGGTGTAAATTAGAAGGTGGCTCCGGAGTCTGTCAACATAGTTGGCACATGAAATAGTTCTCGCTCTTTAAAATCCGGCTGCCTGTGGCACTGGGTCCCGCTCGGGGTTTAGGTGCACGATCTCTGGCAGGCTAAGTTTCCGGA
>NZ_JABFTW010000095.1:0-243 GCF_021404355.1 Halomonas sp. MCCC 1A11062 | reverse complement strand
ATGGCGCGACGCAACGACCTGATGCGTGGCAGCCGGAGCCTGAGGAGGTACGCAAGCTCAAGGCGCTAGCAGCGAGACTCGACGCACTGGACAAGGACATTCAGCGTGAGCGAAACCGGCGTGAGAAAGCCGAGTTCGTCATGGCAACCGATATCCTCCGCTCGATCGATGACATCCTGTCGGCATTGACGCGTGAGCGGGATCGTCTCCAGCGGGAGATCGATGACCACCTCGATCAGCACC
>NZ_JABFTW010000094.1:0-243 GCF_021404355.1 Halomonas sp. MCCC 1A11062 | reverse complement strand
ATGGCGCGACGCAACGACCTGATGCGTGGCAGCCGGAGCCTGAGGAGGTACGCAAGCTCAAGGCGCTAGCAGCGAGACTCGACGCACTGGACAAGGACATTCAGCGTGAGCGAAACCGGCGCGAGAAAGCCGAGTTCGTCATGGCAACCGATATCCTCCGCTCGATCGATGACATCCTGTCGGCATTGACGCGTGAGCGGGATCGTCTCCAGCGGGAGATCGATGACCACCTCGATCAGCACC
>NZ_JABFTW010000093.1:0-244 GCF_021404355.1 Halomonas sp. MCCC 1A11062 | reverse complement strand
CTCAAGCGCCTGCTGTCGCGCAAGAAGCAGGCGCTGCTCGAGATCCTCGGCTACCTGATCTTCTTCGTGCCGTTCATCTACATGCTGGTCACCCTGGGCTGGAGCTTCTTCCTGCGCTCCTGGAGCCGCGGCGAGACCACCTACGGCATGGTCTCGATCCCGGTCTATCCGATCAAGGGGGTGATCGTGGTGGCCGCCGTGCTGATCCTGCTGCAGGCCATCGCCATCGTCATCCGCGCCATCC
>NZ_JABFTW010000092.1:0-256 GCF_021404355.1 Halomonas sp. MCCC 1A11062 | reverse complement strand
TTGGCGTAGATGGTGGAGCCAAGCGGGATCGAACCGCTGACCTCCTGCGTGCAAGGCAGGCGCTCTCCCAGCTGAGCTATGGCCCCACTGATTCCGGCCTTCCCCTTAGGGTCGGTTCGGTTATTTTATTCAGGTCAAGGCATTTCGTGGCGACGCATAGCTCGCTATGCGAGTCACGAAATAACGCAGGACTGGATAAAATTGGTGGGTCTGGGCAGATTTGAACTGCCGACCTCACCCTTATCAGGGGTGCGCT
>NZ_JABFTW010000091.1:0-258 GCF_021404355.1 Halomonas sp. MCCC 1A11062 | reverse complement strand
TCTTCCGGCGGGGGAGTTTTTCACTCCCCTTGTCGTTACTCATGTCAGCATTCGCACTCGTGATACCTCCAGCAGACTTCTCAATCCACCTTCATCGGCTTACACGACGCTCCTCTACCGCTCATCCCTAAGGATGAACCCGTAGCTTCGGTACCTGGTTTAGCCCCGTTACATCTTCCGCGCAGGCCGACTCGACTAGTGAGCTATTACGCTTTCTTTAAAGGATGGCTGCTTCTAAGCCAACCTCCTAGCTGTCTG
>NZ_JABFTW010000090.1:0-284 GCF_021404355.1 Halomonas sp. MCCC 1A11062 | reverse complement strand
ACTCGTGACGTGGTTCGACGAGGCCGACAGCCTGACGCCCGGGGTGTACCGGTGACGACGATCGAACCACTCGTGAGCGATCAGACGCCAATGGTCAGGATTGTCGTGTTGACCTTTGACGGTGGACAACTGACCCTCGACTGTCTCGCATCCATTACCGCACTCGATTGGCCTCAGGACCGGCTAGAGATAATCCTGGTCGACAACGGTTCTTTGGACGATGTGGCTGAACGGGTCCGCGAGGAGTTCCCCACCGTGCGGGTTCTTGAGCCCCTGCAGAACCT
>NZ_JABFTW010000089.1:0-284 GCF_021404355.1 Halomonas sp. MCCC 1A11062 | reverse complement strand
AACGCGAGCCTGTAACCAAGTTGGGGCATCAAAGTGTTTGAACGTTGGCTGGACTTTGCAGGTTGGGCTTACTGGGTCTTAAACGGACTCGCCCAATCCAAGTAAAGAGTGGTCCACGTGGGCTGAGCGAAGGCTTGGCTCGCTTGGCTCCTAAAGTGGAGGGCACAGCGTGAGGCTGGTTTCACAGAGCAGCGACAACCTCCCGCTCTCGTCAGTGGATGGATAACGGGTCGGTTCCCAGTCAGTCCGCTCATACCTGGATGGTCCCTCTCAATAGAACAAAC
>NZ_JABFTW010000088.1:0-285 GCF_021404355.1 Halomonas sp. MCCC 1A11062 | reverse complement strand
GCGAGATCCTCGTCGCTCTGGTACTGCACACCGGGCTTGACCTCCTCGGGGTGGTACTTGGCGAAGGCCGGCTGTTCGGCAATGCGCCGGGTGACCCGCAGCGAGTCCGCCGCCACCCGACGATCCTCCTCTGTGCTGAGGTAGTTGGGCGCGATGGCTGGGGCCTGGCGCGGGTCACGACTCTTGATTCGGACGCTGCCGCGGCTGGTGGGGTTGAGATTGCACACGCTGGCGGTGATCGCCGGGTAGTCGTGCAGCGGCTGGCCGAACGCCTCCAGGCTCAAC
>NZ_JABFTW010000087.1:0-288 GCF_021404355.1 Halomonas sp. MCCC 1A11062 | reverse complement strand
CGGCAGTCAGGTCGTCGATCACAGTCACGTGCCCGTCGGCCGTGAACGAGGGGCCGTCGCCGCAGTGGCGTTGGATGTTGTCGAGGACCAGCGGGTGGCCGTTGGTGGCGGCCAGCGAGCGGATCACGCCGTGCTTGCCCAGGAGCGTGACGCCCGCGTGATGGACGGAAGGCAGTTCGTCCACGGCGGCCATCGTGATCCGGGCCAAGATCACATACGGGTCAGGGTCAGCGGATGTGCGGACGAGCTCCGCGAAAGCCGCTTCGATTCGTGCGGTGTCAATCCCGC